>JBAWGU010000214.1:0-28946 GCA_049593215.1 Pyrinomonadaceae bacterium | reverse complement strand
CTCATCAACGGCATATTGTTAACACTTCCCTTCCAATATTACAATCTTTATTTTTAATCAAACGGACATTTCTATATCGTAATATCCGATTGAAATGAGTCAAACGGAGCTACTTTTGTGTCCGCTTGCCCTGCTTCAAACGGACTTGATTTTTGGTGTCCTTTTGCCTCCACGCTTTATCAATTTCGTTTTCACGCCAAGCCTTTCACATAGCTTTCTAAGAGCCTCGCCAGAGGCTGGAGCGCGAGTTGGTTCTTTTTCCTGTATGTGCGCTGCAATGTTGGCATAGGTACGTTCTGCTTTCGGTAATCCTAGCGCAGCTTCATGCACAGCTTGTGATAGCTCAACGCGCGCCCATTTGTTACGACCGTTTCGCTTTGTCGGTTTATTAATTCCTACATATTCTTCAAGCACCAAGCGTAATATTGTTAATGGATACACAAGTGCCTCTGCTGCATCTTCACGACTAAGTTTGCCTGTTGTCTCAATTTCCATAACTACTCTCTTAAATAAAGTAGCTGCAGCTAGGAGAAAATATGGCGCGTCACGCTCAAACCTAGTACGAATCCTTTGTGCAAAGTCCGTTGCCGCTGTCCTATCATCACGCCCGATTCGTGGCCCAATAGTTAGTTCGCTTGTATCATCGTCTTGATCATGAGAGATTGGCTTCCCGTGCGCGTCGCATACCCTAACTGTAGAGCGGAGGCCAGGCGGGATATTGATATACTCATCGTAGACGCCGATGTGTGTGTATACTTGAAAAATAATTTCCGGTAACAACTCGACCAAGCCGAAATCATTAGGGCGCAGGTGGCAGTTGATACGTTTCTTTTCCTCCTGCTTATTGCTTACAGTACCCATGTAACCTCTCTGATTAGGACTCAGTTTGCCAGATGCACACTCTCACAATGATCAGGCGTGAGTAAGCGAGCCGAATACGTTTGCGCCACTCGAAGGTTTAAATCTCTTCTGAAAGAGCAGCCATATGATTTGAAAGCCTTGAAAATGTAAAAGCACAGGCAAAGCAAGTTCACACTTATAAACTTTTTAAGTGCCAACTCCCTGTCCCTCTTTCGCTCACAACACCCTTACTGAAATTTCAACGAGCGTATTACCTCCAGACCTGACTCTAGCTGCTCTTCAGAGTTATAGGTCAGAGTAAACACGAGCGCAAAGTCTTTACGAACCATCACGTAAATGCGGTGACGAAGGAGTAGGGGCATTCCATTTATACCGGGGTTACGCCGAACCGCATTGGTGACAGCAAATTCGGCTCCCCCAATCGGCTCTGACGTAACATCGTTATCAAACTCCACAGGGGAACCTTTGGCAACCTCATTTAACCTCTGCATCTGGGTGACATACTGTTGCGGAGTGCGCACGTTGTAGGCCGTCGAGATATTCTCAGCCATGATCATCAGATATGGGTTGGTTGCGCCGCCCGTCGGCTTGACCGCTGATGCCAAGAATGCACTTTGAGAGATTGATTTCCGGACGCCGCGGCGAGTCGCAGAATTAGCATCACCAAACGCGCCTTGGGCATTCTCCTGAACGGCTTCCTTGGCACGCCGAACCGCTTCCGCGTCTTGCCCCTGCCACCCGTTCGGTAAAGTCATAGAGAAACCAAAGAACTGATTGGTATAAGTTTGAGCATCGAATTTCCCGGTGATATCAATACTTCGGGACGTAGACGATTCCGACTGAGTGCTGGGAGGCTGTGGCGTAGTTTGCTGTGACTGTCCCATAGAGACTATTGCATAGCATCTGAAGTCTGGACACATTTGAAAAAGTAAGCGAGTGGTCACGAGTTCTCCTCGTGTGAGAGCATTGTTTCTGCGATGAACCAAAGCTCTCTTGCCACTCGCCTTGGCGAGTATATCAGTCTTATTTTGCCTGACGCACATGGACATCAACAGAAAGCCATTTGCGATTTCGTCCTTGCGCTCTTGAGCGTGCGGAGTTGCTGTCAGGCGGCGCTTGCCAGATTCTTTGACAGCTTTGAAGCGGCCAGTAAACGTCTCTCTCGCTTGCTGCACAATGAGCGGCTTGTGAGCGAAGAGTTGGCGCGCTCTCATGCTCAGGCACTCGCCGGGCGAGTGCCTGCCGAAGGCTGCGTGCGGTTGGCGCTGGATTGGACGGTTGAAGACTCGCAGCATCTGCTGGTCGCTTCCTTGAATGTCGGGCGGCGTGCCGTCCCGCTCTACTGGCAGGCTTACGCGGCGACAGAGTTGAAACAGCGGATGAGCATTTACGAACGCGAGTTCGTGCGCTCGCTCTTTGCTGAGGTCTTGTGCAGCGTGGCACGCCAACGCTTTGTGCTGACGGCGGATCGGTGGTTCGCTGATGTTGATTTGCTCGATTTGCTGAGCGAACTTGGCGTTTCCTATATCATTCGCACCAAGTCGAACTATAAGGTGAGAGTTGGCGAGAAGTGGTCGCGGCTCGACGCACTCAAGTGGACGACGAATCAGCGACGGCGCGCATGGGGTCGCGTCTGGTACGCTGAGGGTGATCCGCGCCACGTCTTTCTGGTGCAGACTCGTCAGCGTGACAAGCACAGTCGGTGGGGTATCTGGCACTTGCTGTCGAACCGCAGCTTGTCGGCACATGCCATGGCGAGCGAGTATGCGCGCCGCTTTACGTGTGAAGAAGGCTTTCGTGATGCGAAACGCCTGCTTGGTTTTCATCAGGCTCGCATCAGTTGCCTCGCGGCTTGGACACGGATGTTTACGCTCGTCGCCATTGCGCTCGCCGTGTTGACAAATATCGGGAGCGCGCTGGTACGACACGCGCATTGCGCGCAATGGCTGCGGCAAGTCCGGTCGCGCCGCGCGGCACGCTCCGAGTTGAGCGTGGTCAGAAGCGTCGTCGAACTGCTGACGCGGGATGATAGTCTCTGGCGATTGCTCGATCATCACAGTAGGTTTAACTTGGAAGCCAGTTTATGAATGTGTCCAGACTTCAGGCATAGCATGTGAGTATTAAAATCTGTGAGATGATTTTTATGATACCGCTCATTCAGTTTATGTGTTTCCCTTCTGTAAATTCTCATGTTTACACTTCGCTACGCCTCGTTCTAGTCCATTTGGATAGAACCAGCCAGAGCCACCGCAGTCAGGACAGTCTTTACTCTGCTCTGCTGGCGCAGGAGCAGTAACAGCCTCGTCCGGCAGTTCCCTTCCTTCAGCTCTCGCCTGCTTCTTATCAATCTTCCACAAACGTCGTCGAAGGTGTTCAGCCAAGAATGCCGGCACAGATGAGACAGTCGTGCGCGCGGCTGCAATCTTTAGTTCTGCAATAAGCACCTCTGCCAGTTCCCTCCAATGCGCGCTTTCAGCTACGGAAAGCTCCTTGTCTGTTAGCTCTTTAACAGCGCTTTTAAGAGCTTCGTTCAACCCAGCCAGCGCAGCGTCATCATCATCACTTCGTTCAGCAGGCTTATTTAAGACATTACTACTATTTATATACACTCCCGTAGTTTCTACACCCGTTACGGGAGTATTTAAGACTGGCGTTCCCCCGTAGCTATTGCCACCTGTGGGAACGCCCGTACTTACACCCGTACTTACTGGCGTACCTATAATCTTTTTAGACTGTGGATCAATTTCGATCCCTGCATCTTTCCTGCGCTTGGCAATCTCTTTCGGGTCAAAAATTAGATAACGCGGCCCTAAAGGGTCTCCATGTCGATAAGATACGATCTCTATTGAGAGCTTGGCCAAAAGCCCATCAATCGCCACGCGCACCGTCTTATCAGAACGAATGCCCGTTTTCTCGCTCAATTCTTTAAACCCAAAATGCCGCTCACGAATATGTTTACTGACCGTCTCTCTATACATCACAGAATAAATGCTTTTTTCCGAAGGCGTATGAGTGGCATCAAGGTAAGGCGTGCGCTCTCGCGCAGATTCTATTACGCCAGCGTCTACGGGCGTAGCTACGGGCGTACCTACACCTGTTGGGACGCCCGTAATGTACTCGGGAGGCTGGAAAGTCTCAGATAGAGGGTTCTCCGTAGCCGGTGGGGCCACTAATTCTTCAAAGGGAACAGTTTCAACCTGGTCGCGCGTGCGCAAATTGGCGAACATATCGCCTTTAGGTTTCGGCGCGCGCGTCGGAATCTGCAGTTTTTCTTTCTGATTAGATTTGGTCATTTACGCTTTGCCTTAAGGAGCCGCACCTTTGATGTCATCTCCAGCCGGGAAAGGAACTCACGAGTCAGGTTCAAATAGTCTTCGCTACCACGTGACGCCTGGTTGTATTCAAAGATCGATTGGCGGTAAGCCGGAGCAGCGATCAGGTGTGTGTTGCTACGGATCAAAGTTTCAAAGAGCTTGTCGCCGAACATTGTCTGGGCCTGCTTGAAAGAGTCGGCTGAAGCTGTCGTGCGCGCGTCGAATCGCGTGACTACATAGCCCAGGATATCGAGCGACGGGTTTGAACGGCGAATGCTTCTGATTGTCTCCTCTAAATCCTGCGTGCCTTCAAAGGCATAGTATTCAGCCGCGACAGGAATGAGCACATTATCTGAAGCCAAAAGAGCCTGTGTAACAACAATTCCAAGGCTGGGCGGACAATCAATCAGGACGAAATCATATTCGGCTGGAAGAGAAGCAAGCGCGTCTTTGAGCCGGAAAAGGTCATCAAACTGGCCGCTTTTCTCAAGTCGCGCAAGCCTGATGTGCGCAGCAGCGAGGTCAAGATTATCTATATGAGTCTCGTAAACGGCCGCGTTAAAAGGGAGTTGCTCGCCTTTATTGTCAATAAGTACGTTGGCGAGCGTATTCTTGATCATCTCCGGCGCGAGGAAGGTGCGCGTCAGGTTGCACTGGGAATCCAAGTCAACCATCAATACCTTATAACCTTCAATAGCCAGCCCGGCACCCAGATTAACGGCAGTCGTGGTTTTGCCCACTCCGCCTTTCTGATTCGCAATAGCGATGGTCTTCATCCGTGTGAGTCCTCCAGCAGTAGTTAAGCTGCTTTGAGTGGCTTAATTTGCTCATACTCATTCTTATTGGCTTGTAGGGCATCCCAGAGGTCAACGTCCTGCTGAAGCCCGAGCCAGACATCAGGGGACGTGTTCAAGGCGCGAGCCAGCCTGTGCGCCGTGTCGACGGTCACAGGGCGCTTCTCCTGCAAAATCTCATTCACAGTGCGCCTCGAGACCCCGATTGTACGCGCGAACTCTCCCTGAGTAATCTTTAGCGCCGGTATCACATCCTCCCTTAAAATCTCGCCCGGATGAGTTGGTCGCCGCTTCCTGTTATTGAACATACAAAGCCTCCCTAATGGTAATCCTCCAGATCTACGTCATGCGCATCTTCACCATGGAAGGTGAAGGTCAGTCTCCAATTACCACTGACAGTGACGCTCCATGTTCCTTTGCGCGCTCCCTTCAGCTCATGCAGGCGATATCCGGGCAGGTTCATATCCGCCGACGACGTGGCACGATTTAGAAAGTCTAGCTGCCTGACGAGTCGCCTCGTTAAGCCAGCGGAGACGCTACGAGATCTGCCGGTTTCAAAAAGCTGCTTGAGTCCTTTGTGGCGAAAAGTTTTGATCATGTGCGTCTGTTACGCGCGATGTAACAGGCAAGATAGTAACGTAGGATGTTACATTTGACAAGATATATTTAGTAAAGGGAAAGGGAACTAATGCACAATCAAAACTGCTCCTCAATAACAATTTCTGGTAAGGGCTTGTTTCCTACGGATAATGGCTGCGAATCGCGCGCCTCTGCACATTGTTTAGAGCATCAGAATCCACAAGGCTTGCGGATAATGAAAGCCTTAATTCACTTCTTGCCGCCATTCTTCTTAGTCATGTTGACCTTGCCATCTGTGCTACTCGCTTTCTTCACTCCGGGCTTCGGCCCCGGCTTTGGACGCTCCATATTTAGGGCTTCCGCGGGGATCTCCCAATACTCTCCGATTGGCGAAGTTCTCCTCTCCGCTCCAGGAACAAGTCCATCGTCTAGCCAATTAAGGGCTGTCCGATAGTTGATCCCCATCTGCCCGGCAAACTGCTTGGCTGTCATTATCCGCGACTGCTTTCTGCTCATGCAGTATAGCTTACACCCCTCTGTAATGAACCGTAAAGATAATATTCTACGAATCAAATAAGCGTCAAGGAAATATTTACAGGGGTATGCACAAATCGCCTTGACAATTTCTTACAGGGGAGTGTATATTATTCTCATTAGTTGGGAATGACAAAAACGAAGAGGAGCCAACACAAAATGTTCATCCTGAAATCAGTCGAAACCATTCAGAAAGCAATCGAGAGAGCCAGAGCAATACGCCCGCGCGTGCGCTCGGTTCGCTTCGGTCGCTACGAAGTATCAGGAAGCCGTGGCGGCTACTACACAGTGATGTGCTATCGCAATCGCGGTCAGCGTGTAGTTGATTGCACCTGCAAGGCAGGCGAATCGGGTCGCCCCTGCTTCCACGCAGCCGCAGCAGTCGGGTTGCATCTGTGGACGGCCACGACGCCACTCGCGACTTCGCACTAAACGAAACGGGATAGATAAGCGTTCCAGCGCTCATCTATCCCTAAACACCAACCATTCCACCTTGAGGGGAGAACAGTCAATGCAGAAAGATTCTAAGAAAAAAGACGCTAGAACTCCATCTGGACGGACCTCTAAAAGAGGGAAGTCATCAACCAAAAGACAAACAGGCGACCCCATAGCAGAGTTTGATCAGCTTATGGAGGCCGACAATTCACCTGCTTCAGTCAGACATTTCATCATCGAGTTTACCCGCGCGCTCGCCAACTACGCAGGCATGACTGGCAAAGAGTACGAGCATGAAAGCCTAGCAGACCTGACCATGATCGCCGTGGGTCACGTGGGTAATGAGGCTGTGCCGATCGCGCTGCGCGCGGCCATTGACACTCTTACTCGCTACTCTCCCGCTGTCTCACGAGACACCAAGAGCGATTATCAGCGCCGGGCTGATCAGTACGCGGCGGCACTCCTTCACCCACAGTGCCCTGAGAGCTTCCGCAAGGCTTTTGAGTCAATTTACGCCGAACTGTTGGCGAGCAAGACTTGGTGGGGCCATCCCAGCTTGATTCGCGCCACCTACGCGCCGATGCGGGAGTGGTTGGACGAGGCGAATTATTGCGGCACGGCTGAAGGCGTAGACGAATCGCTTTTGCGTCTCATGGAAACTTTGCTGCCGGAAGAAGTACAAGAGGCAGCGCGAAAGGGAAGGGCTAGGTAAGCGTCTGATACACGCCCCTAGCCTCGTTCACATAATCCCGCCACTTGAGAGAAGGGAATCATGCGACGAAAGAATAACACACCGCGCGGCGAACTTATCAGCCTCGCAGACCATATTGCAGACCGAAAGAAAACTGCCCGCAACAACTCGGACGTGCCTGTAAGACGCCCGAAAGATGCGCTCCCCGATGATGAGTTTCGCTATCTCCCAATGTCGGACAATATGAGGGCGTGGCGCGTGCGTAAAGGCGACATAGTGGTTATATATAGCACGCTGGAAGTAGAGCGCGGAGATTACGTCGTTCTCCGCGACCTTAGAGAGCCGGAAGGAACAGACAGCATTGCTGGCCGATTTGATTTTGACGAGTGCTACTACTTCCTTGACCACGATTGCTGCTCACAATGTGGAACCTCCGAACTGCATCGCGCTCACCACAAAATAGAAGGCCGCATCGTTGAAGTTCAACGCACAGGCCAAACCGTCGAAGAGATTTACCAAGCTTTCGAGCAGAGACAAAAGGAGTGGCGCGCGTTGCGTGAAGAGGAAGAACGCAACGCACCGGAACCGAAAGACCGTCTCTCTTCGCAGTGGCGATATTGGAAGCTCATACAGATGCAGGAAGCATTCGAGAGCGACGACGCGAAAACCTACAGCGCAGCATGGCGAGAGTTTACGGACCTACTCAAAGGCTTAATGGCTGATGAGGACTTCTGGCACGTTTCAAACGCTCTGCCGCTTTTGCCTCTTCTCATCATCGCCCGCCAAGACATTGACCGTCTCAACAAGCAGGAGCGCAGATTAAACGGCGCGATGAAGGCCACAGCCACGCGCAAAGCACGCCAGCAAAAGAGACGCTAACACAGGGAAGGCGCGAGTCACCGTCTAAAGTTGCCCGCGCCTTCTCACACCATCAACCCAATTCACAAAAGGAATTGATAATGCAGAAAGCATCTAAAACTAAACAGGCTCGCAAAGGCAAGAGCGAGCGAGACGCGAGAGCGCAGCAACGCGCCGTACTCGCGCAGCATATCTCCGCGATTCTCAACAACCCCGCGACGCCCTCAACCCTTTACAACGCGATTGCCGAAGAGTTGACCGAATGGCAGAACGCCAGAGACAACGACGCCGCGAATGGTTGGACCACTGCGCCCTTCATCGCTGACACGCTCGCAGCTTATCAACGTAAGGAAGAGGCTAGGACGAAGGGAGGCGCACGCTAATGGCTAAGAAAGAGGATGGCACATACGGCCTTTTCGCCAACATCGAAGGCGAGACGGAGCAAGTGAAGCAGGCACTTGCTCAACTCAAAGTGCGCAGCATAAAACGCTACCACATTGCGCACGGCGCAAAGGTGATGGCTCTCAGCATGCGCATCAAACGCCTCGCGCACGTTCCCGCAGATAAGCTTTACTTGTGGAGCTTCAAACGCTACGAAAGAGCATATCGCAAGGGAGTGGGTAAGCCGTGCCCACCGGAAGAACTTGAGCGTGCGTTTGTCTTTCATTATGGGCGAGACATAGTTCTAAAACAGTTGAAAGGTGGTGCGCGATGAAGAAGCAAAACAAGAAACCGCAGAAGCAAGAGCCGCGCGGAAGTTCGGCGGCATTACCATGCACCCGTTCACTTATTCAGCTATCGGTCAAGAGTACGCTGCGAACCTCGCGGAGACTTGCTCCACGTATGAAGAAGGCAGCGATGAGAACATTGCGCTCGCTCTGCTTATCTCTGGCCTCGCAGCTATTGAGAACGCAGACGACAGGCACGCGCTTACTTACTTCGCTCTTGAGCGTCTGCTTTCCAAGACAGACCGTTTTGGGCAGCCATGAGCGAATACATGGACGAAAAGCGGGAACGCCTCACACAAGGCTATGCCTAGATGGGCGCACGCAATGACAAGGCGCACCCCTGAGCAAAGGATAAAGCTTGAGCATAAGGCGGCATCCTCTCTGCCGCCACTTATAAATTTTATAAGTGGGCAGGGAACTATCTTTCATGATGCCGGCGGGGACTGACCATCCTCCTCCAGAGTGATAGTCTCTGGAGAGTACACCCCCGCCGTTTCGTCCAAAAATTTCTTGGCGATTATGAAGCTGTAGTAGTCCTTGTCCGTTGTAATTCCATGATTAGTGGGTGGAACTTTGAAATCTTCAGGTATGTTTTTCCATTCCAAACGCCAAGCACCTGCGTGAAGGCGCGCGATGGCGTGTGCGAACTTCACACTGTATCCACGTCCCTGTCTGACAGCAATAACAACGAGGGAGCCATCCTGCTGTCTCTTTACCATCTCAAGCACGAAGGACCCTGAGGCGATGGCCAAGCCGTTTGTGTAGACCTCATCATACCAGCGCATTGGGGAAGCGAGATGTTTAGTGAGAACCACTTGTTTCTCTTTTCATTGACAACCTAATCATACGCTCATATGCTTTCGGCGTCTCCTCAGGCGCTATTCTGCTGACGACATTCATTTTTCGTTAGCCTCACTACCCGGCGTCGAATAGAACTCCTCTGTCTAATCTCTCTATTCGGCCTTATGTTTCATCGCTTCAGCGGAAGGGCAATGACTGTGAGAGCACACGCACAGCAGCAAAGCCTACCTCAACAAGAATCGCCGCTTGACCATAGCCTACACACAGCAGGAATCCACAATGTAAAGCAATCACGACAGTCTTCTCCTGACACTCATGAAATCCCCCCCGGGACTGAGAAGTCAACTCACGCAGCGCACAACTTCAGCAAGGTAACAATATTTCATCAAGTGCCGGTACAAATACAGGAGAAACTGCCAATTGACACTCCGGGAGACTCTTATGAGCAGGAGGCCGATAGTGTTGCCGAGCGTGTGATGAAGATACCTGAGCCGCAGCTACAACGCTCTTCTTGCGCCTGCGGAGGAGGATGCCCGATGTGCCAGGCCAAGCAGTCGGACCAGAGCCAAGGGCGTTTGCAGGCCGGGCAAACCGGATTAAGCAGCATGGGACAGACAATCGTGCCGCCTGTTGTCCTTCAAGTATTGCGCTCCCCCGGTCAACCGCTCGCAAGCACTACCCGATCATTCTTCGAGCCACGTTTCGGACACGACTTCAGCCATGTGCGCGTGCATGCGGATGCGTCGGCGGATGACTCTGCTGTCGCGATGAATGCTCGTGCTTACACTATCGGGCGCGACATCGTGTTTCGCCGCAGCGAGTTCACGCCGCAAACTGAATCCGGACGGCGACTGCTCGCTCATGAGCTAAGCCACGTCATACAACAGCGTGGGGGACTCGCGCCGGGAATCCAGCGTGCGCCCGACCCCGACGATGCCAGCCAACCCACTCGGACAACGCCCTCCGCCCAACCGGTGGTCACTCCTGTTCCCGACCCGGACGCTAGTGAAGCTGCCGCCCGCGCCGCCGGTGCCACTCTGCCGCAAATTGACCTGACCCATCAGACGCCTCAGGAAAACGATGCCGCCGCGCAACAACTCGTGATCACTGCTTTCGGCGGCGAGGATCGTCTGAACGCCGCCTTTGAGACGCTCTCGTCTGAGGTGAAGAAGCAGGTAGACGCGGATTCAATCGTCGATGTCACCACGGCTAAACGCGCCGGTCAGACACCCGACGCCGACCGGTTGAAGACTGCCAACCGGGCCCAGTTTTTAGCTCGCATGCGGCTGTACTTCGGCTCTTGGACAGAGGTCATGGACCACTTCCGCGCCATCGAGCGGCTGAGCGACGGCTCTGTGGATATATTCCTGCACGCGAGTGCCAAGGCGCGCTTGCAGCGTGTACTGACAGTGCTCAAGAGCAAGGGGCACAAGCTGCCCACCATCGGTGAGGGCTTCAGCCTGCGCCATCTCTATCGGGCACGCACTGACATCAAGGGCAACCAGATCATCGAGCACCCCGGCATGATGGTCCACGCCATGGGCTACGCCTTCGACGTTTCTGCTAAGGCGAACCCTAAGATTTCGTTCGGCAGCCCGCAATCAACCGGCCTAGAGCGGCACGATCAGAACTTGCTCGCCGTCACCATCGGCGGCGATGCGGCCCACATGGACCTTGGGAAAAATAATCTCAGCTTTACCGAGGCCATGGGCAAGCGCACGGCTGGCGATACTGTCGCGGCTGACGATGACACCGACCCCGCTGCAGTCGAATACTTCAAACGCTTCGAAACGCAGTTTCACCAGATGGAGCAGGGCTCGCTGGCATTCACACGGACACTCTCCGTGACTCACCGCAATGCGCTCCTGAAAATCCGCGCCGAGTACTTCGACGAACTAAAGGCAATTCGCGACGAGCGCAAGAAAGGAACGAAGGCTGACGCGAAAGTTATCGCCGTCCACGAGGCAATACGGCGCACGCTCCTGCAAAGCATCCCGCCGTTGATGAGCGAATGGATCGCCGCCATTGACGCCGAGATCAGCCGCGAGTTCGCCAAGCATCCCGGCATGGACAAACTGCGCTCGCCCGGAGAAATATCCCGCGACCTCAGTAGCAAGAAAGTGGAAGTACAGCAAGCCACGCGCGATGAGGCGCAGGCGCAGGCTGCCAATATCAAGGCTACGTCCGAGCGTGACATTGCGAGCGCGATGAGGAAGCAGGCAGAGGAACAGGAGCGACGCGCACCAGGGGGCGCGCAATTTCAGAGAGCCCATGAAGCGACACGGGTAGCGCGGCAGCGGCTAGCCGAGAAGATTGACGCGCTTGTCGAGGTCCTTAGCAGGGAGATTGATACACGCCGAGCACTGTCCGCCGCTACCACTGCCCGCGACGCATTGGCGAACGAGATGAAAGCATCTGACACGCCACAATTGAGCAAGTCGTGGGTCTGGATCGAGCGCTTGCGCGAGTTGCGTCAGGCGCTTACCGCGCCGGACCTATCAACACCTGCAGGCTTGAGGGCATTTGAGCGACTCACCACGGGTGACTTGAGCGAGTTGGGGGTAGACGCGCCGCCAGACAATCCGCCGTTGCTGCGTCTTCTAGACATTGGCTTCTTCAATCCCACGGGCGCGTTTGATCTGCTGTTTTTCAAAGAGGTCGCGCACAGCGGTTTCTGGGTGGGCGCGTCATGGAATTTCGGCAGCGTCGACTCAATGCACTTTGAGCTTGCCGAGGGGCGGACCTCGCTCCTAACGCCTGGGAAGAGCTAGATCAGCGTAGGAAACTATATGCGGGGGTTACTATCGAAATCGGGTTCAATAGTACTATTAAACTCTTGTTGCTCACCTTGACTTCCACGGCGTCTGATCAAAGAAAGGCTGCAAGAGTAACCGTGCAGGATAGGTGAGGCTCCGATTGCATCTCCAGCATAGACAGCATGTGGCGCGACCTCGGCATAAGAAGGCTGAACGGTTACCCTGAACATTCGTGCGACTGATAACGCACAACGGCCAGATTCAAACTACCGATCAATTTCAAGCTCTGGTTTTCATCTCTCGTTTTGTCTTGCTGTACAGTCTGAACGAACTGACGGACCCATACATTTAGCCTCACATTCAAGCAATAGGACAACACCAAAATTAAAGAGTAAGAGGCTGGTATTTTAGCGGTCTTTCGTCTAGTCGGTCTGGCGGTTCGGTCTTTATGTTTTGCTGCTCTGCCGCTCGTTTCGTTTTTGATGTACAAACATATGATGTTAAACGTTGACTAGAATCGCACAGTCGGTATATTGTCGAAAATAGGTAGGGAGCGAGCAGGATTCTCGCTTAGCGAAAAGTCAGCCCCAAACCCTCACTCACCAAAT
This sequence comes from Pyrinomonadaceae bacterium, assembly GCA_049593215.1. Lineage (GTDB taxonomy): Bacteria > Acidobacteriota > Blastocatellia > Pyrinomonadales > Pyrinomonadaceae > JBAWGU01. The sequence continues at coordinate 15,987 of JBAWGU010000214.1, read as the reverse complement.
CAACTAGGAGTATCTCCGTGGGCAAATACGGACGCCCCCGGCTTCCCGACAGCGTGCGCAGGGAAGCTGGCGCACTGCACATCCGGCTCAACCAGGAAGAGCGCAAGATCGTCGAAGAGAAGGCCCTCCAGGCGGGCGTGACGCCTCATGAATGGGCACGCCTCGCTGCGCTTGAGCGCGACCCTCCGCCACGACAAATCATCCCGGAACTGAACCGTCAAGCATGGCTGGAAATGTCAAAGCTGATGGCAACTCTTAACAGCGCCATCTGGCGCTTTCAGCCGGACATGGACGGTGCTCTGAAGGTGATCGTTGAGAGCGTCCGTCAGGAGCTGGCAGCCGTGCGCAATCTCCTCATCGGAGGTAAATCATGATCGGAAAAATAACAGGCGGGGCGAGCTTCGGAGGCGCGCTCGACTATTTGACGAAGCCGAAAGAGCCGAAGGACAGGGAAGAGAAAGAACGCTACCAAGAGAGGCTGAAAGATGCCCAGCATACGCCGGGCGAGCCAGCTCCGCCGTTTGAGGCAGGGGAGCGTCATCGCGTTATAGGTGGCAACATGAGCGGCCAAACAAAGGGAGAACTAGCGCAGGAGTTCAAGGCCATCAGCAGGCAACGTCCGGATATAGAGAAGCCCGTCCATCATGCCTCGCTGAGCACCGGAGAGAGTGACCGCATCACGGTTCAACAATGGAATGAAATCGCTGAAAAGTACATTGAGCAGATGGGCTTCAAAGACGCTCCTTATGTGATCATCCAGCACCGCGATGGAAAGACGGATCATGTTCATATTCTGACCTCGCGCGTGGACGTTCAGGGCAAGGTTGTGAGCGATTGGCAGTGTAAGGAAAGAGCGGAATTAGTTATGCGCGAGATCGAGCGCGAGTACGGGCTAGAACAGGTCAAATCGAGCAGGGAAGTAGAGCGCGCGGCTCCGAAGCGCGGTGAGCTAGAGAGGTTCAATCGCACAGGCGAACTCTCCGCCAAGATGAGTATGCAGAGCCATGTGGAACTTGCCTTGAAGGACTCACCAACGGCGACAGAGTTTATCGAGAAGTTGCAGCTCGTCGGCGTGGACGTGATCCCTTACATACAAAAGGATGGTAGGACAACGGGCATCAGTTTTCGCCAAAGCAAGCAGGTGATGAAAGGCTCTGACCTTGGGCGTGGGTTCTCTTGGAACGCACTTCAGGAGCGTGGACTTGATTACCAACAAGAGCGTGACCGCCCGGCCATTGAGGCCGCACGTCTGCGCGCTGATCAACCGCGCGCGCAGACCATCAATGCGCCTACTATCAGCACAACCACTATCGGCACGCCAGCACCGGAGCGCGCCTTCACAGATTTTGCCAAAGAGTTGCTCGCCCCACAGTCGATCAGCGAAAGTCTGCAACGAGCCGCAGGGCTTGTGCCCGACGGCAAGGACACTATCGAGCGCCTGCACCAAGCGGCAGGCATTGCGCCTGGCAAAGATGATCATGATGCCATTGACCGGCTGAACAAGTCTGTTGGATTAGAACGCGAAGATCAACACACCAACCTAACGCCAGTGCTCGACCAGACTCTTGAACATACGTCGGCAGCAACTCACACGCTTGAGCGCGAACCCGCTGAGCGCACTATCGAACACGAAATCGAATTTTCAAGATAAACCTCAAGGAGTAAATTTATGAGTACACCCCCAATGCAATGGATGGCAGACGTTGACGCAAAACTGGCTCAATTCGCAGCCCAGAATAAATCTCAGCCGACCAACATGGAATTGGTTGAGGCTATCGGCGCGCGCATCGCTCGTGAAGGGCAGACTCTCAGGGAAGATTTTATCGGCAAGTTCGCAGCTAACTTCCTGCTCGCGCTAGAAACTGTCACCAAGCGCGCAGTAGAGCTTGAAGAGAAGCAAACGAAACTGGAAGAGCGCGAGCAGAAGCTCGAAGAAAAGACAGCCGCGCACGAGGCCAAAGTTGCTGAGGATTTAGAGAAGGCCGAACAGAAGCAACTCGAAATTCTTAATAAGTTTATTGACGCACTCAACCAGCACCACCAGATTAACGCTACCACGCTCAGCAAGCAGCAGGTCGCCGTTCTAGAGTGCCAGAGAGCCACCGTCGAGACAGCTAAGGCCACAGCACTCTGTACGTCTTTTACTGGAGACTACGAGGCCACGGTCAAAAAGGGTGGAAAGGTGATGGAGGAGCTTACGAAGAAACTGCGCGATGACCTTCAATCTTTCGTGCAGAGCGTCAAGAAAGAAACCAGCGAGGCAATAAGGCCAGCCATCAAGAAAGCGAGAGAGATGGGAGAAGCCGAATACCTCAGGCGTGCGCGATGGATGATGGTCGGCGCTATGATCATTCTTCTTATCTCAACCGGATTGACCTGGTTCGCACAGCCGTCACATTACATGATGCGCGACGCTTCGAGATGGCGAGCCTATGAAAGCCAGTTGACTCCGGATCAAGCCAACAGGGTCAACAAATTGATAGATGAAATAGAGACGGAGCAAAGGGCTGCTGAAGAGAAGAAAAATAAGTAGCTTAATTGATGGAAACATCCGGGCTGAGCCTCATCACCCGCATAATCAGGCATCGTGTATGTCGATGGATGATCGGGAAGATGAATCTATGGGACAGCGAAAACTTTAATGATGTTCACTCTCTAAGGCTGCGGAGATTTAATTCTCCTCTTTGAGCGTGCGCACATTTGACTTGGATATGTACTGTTAACTCTTCCATATTATTACTCCACCAGTCTTCTGCCCCAGTGGGATCGTTCACATCATTCACTGTCAGATTAATGGTTCCATCTTCTGGTGAAACAAACTGGTCGCGGGAGCCTGCTAACCGCCAGCGTCCATCGTTTATCCGAAGTTTCCCCGCAAAGTTTGAAGCGGATTTCGGTCTTATCCGGGTCGAGCAGTTTGAATACCTGGCTCTTATTCTCACGGCGGCAGTCGTCAATCATTTCCGCAGCCAATAATGACTGCCGCCGTGAGTAATTGATCATTGACAAGGTGCGCTGCGCCTCTTTCTGCCCCTTACGGCTGTCCGAACCTTTGACGATAGTCGCCCGAACTCAGGAATGCATCGATGATGTGATTAATTCCTGCTTGATTCGCCGGGTTGCCATAGCCGTTCAAGTCATTCAACCAAAATTGGAAGCCCCCATCGCTATCAGGAACAGAGCGCCGTAGGTAGACTTCATAGCATAGATGCACAAATTGTGAATTGTTGGTGAGTCCTGAGCCGCCGCCTGTGAAAAGCGACGGATAGGCAGCAACCCAAAAGGCGCGTGACACGTCGATGCGTTTGGCGTGAGTGCATCCGTTGTTGTCGTTGAAACCGGTCCCGCATGTCCCTGTGATGTTGCCCGTCCAGAAGTCTAGTCCGCCCTCGTCCGGTTCGGGTTGATTCACAAGGAAATCCGCGTAATGCTGCCAGACGAAGAACCTTTGATTATCGACAGGATTCGTCGTGGTGGGCAGACTTCCGGTCCAAAGCAAGCGATTCGCTGTCCCTGCCGGGAGGCTACTAAGCTTGCTGAGACTCGTATTGCTTTTGATGAAGCGGGCGACCCTATCAGGACAGGTGGATATTGCCCCGCCGGATGTCGACGCAGGTCCTTGAATGGGATTCGCAGAGCAGTTGGACATACCGGTTCGACCTTGGAGATACAAACTGACTGTTCCAGCGACATGGGGCGAAGCCATTGAGGTTCCTTGGATTGTAAGTGTATCTGTATCGCTGCCGTTCCAGGCTGACGTGATGTTCACACCGGGCGCATGGAGGTCCACCAGCGATCCGAAGCAGGAGAAGGATGCACGGACATCCGAAATGTCCGTCGCTCCAACAGTCAATGCCGCCGCTACATCGGCGGGAGTGTTATTTGAAGCATCATCGCCATCGTTTCCCGCGGCGACCGCATAGGTCACGCCGGCGTTGATCGAATTTATCACCGCAGTGTCGATGGCCGTTCCAACAAACGCGACCCGTCCGCGAAGACTTATATTGGCGACGGCTGGCGCTGAAGGATTGGCGTTGTGGGCATTGGTTACAAAATTGACACCTGCGACGATCGCTGAAGTAGCACAACTACCACCAGCGTCGCAGACCTTCACGGAACGAATGGTCACGTTTTTCGCTACTCCATACGACGCGCCACCAAGCGTTCCGGCGACGTGTGTGCCATGACCATTGAAATCATTGTTGCCCCCGAAACTTCCTTCATTAACGAAATCGGCAGCGATTGCGGCACGACCTCCGAAATCGACGTGCGTGGCTCGGATGCCGGTGTCGATCACGTAAGCGGTGACGCTCGTCCCGGTGGCGTTGTAGATATACTGGTTGTCGAGAGGTAAAGACATCTGGTCGATGCGATCCAAACCCCATGACGGTGGGTTAGGCTGCACTGTGGATATTTGAAGCAGGGAATCCTCTTCGACAAACTTAACTTGCGGATTTTTACTGAGCGCGATCGCCTCAGCTTCATTCGGCAATTCAATGGAGAAACCCTTGAGCGCGGTTTCATAAACGAAGCCGACCTTGCCGCCGTGGACCTGTCCGAAAGTGTTGGCGATCGCTTTCACCTTTGTTCGTCGCGCGGCGACTGTGGATTGGTCAAAAACAACATCATCGTTCAGTACGACGACGTACTTGTTTGGAATGGCATTCTGAACTTTGACGAACTTTGTCGGCGGCGTAAGCGGTCTCTGCGTCGGCTGCTGACGCGAAGTTTGGAGCGGTGAAAACTCGATTGTCCTGTTATCTGACTTTGACTGACCTGTCGTTGATGTGGGAACTGACAAGGCGACTAACGCGAGAGCGAAGATGCTCAACGCAATGAAACAATTTTTGATACTTTTCATGGTAGCTCTCCTTCTTGCTTCTGGAGATGAAGACCCGCTCTTCATCTGGGATTGAGCCACCGCTGCCATTGCGCCAAGATTAAATTATCTTGTTAGTCGCAACCGGGGTGGCAGATGTTCGATGAAAGCCCCGCCCTCAACTATGAGTAATCTGGGGGGTGCTTTGCTATCTGTTTCAGCTTGGGGCAAGGGAGGTAAAAAAACGCGCGGCCAGAGCAACGGTAGGGATGCAGCAAACAGCAAAACCTTAGCGCAGCTCAGACACACTCCACTTCGGAAGACCAAATACAACGCTCTCCGCGAGAAAGTATGTGATAGAGCCTAGGCTCAGCATCACATTGATTCCTTGTTATTAGCTGTTACTCCGGACTCAAAAGAATGGCGTGAGTGAATCGCGCCAGCACTTCTAGAGAAATCCCAATATACTATTGGCTCATGGTAATAAATCTTGCAAAGACCTTGTTTGAGGGTTGCAAATTTGTTATTCACGGACGCGAATATAGGCTCTACTCGTCAGAGAGGAAGGACACCTTGGGCTGCGGATATGGTGATTTTTTGGACAAAATCTAGGACATAATTTCTATTATCAGACTCCGCGTGTCTTGTGTGACTGTTCAGGTGGCAGACCTGTATATTAGCTTCTCTACTTTCTTCTTACGCTCATTTTCCTTTGATTAGGTCGCGCTCGGACAGTCGCCAGCATCGAAGCTCGGATGGAAGGAATGCAGTGCGGTACAGCCGCGACTGCGACGTGGGGATTATAGCTAATAAGGAGCAAATATGAACAATAACAACACACTCATGACGAACAATCCCAACGAACCGGCAACGGACGCGGTCAACCGCACGGCGCAGGAGATTCTGGCCGCATTGGAGGCGAAGGATTCGGCGAAGGTGAACTCTTATTACGCGCCGGACGCGGTGATCGCCACGGCCGGCCGCCCGGCGGCCAAGGACGGCCGGGCGGTGTCCAAGGCTATCAGGGACGATATTGCGGATCCCAACTTCAAGATGAGTCTCTCAAACGAGAAGACCGAGGTCGCCGGCTCGGGTGACCTGGCCTACCGTCGCGGCTCGTTCAAAATCACCTTTACGAACCCGCAGACCAAACAGGCGGAGAATGCCGACGGCACCTATTTGACCGTCTTCAGGAAGCAGGCGGACGGAAGCTGGAAGGTGGTGGAAGATTTCGGAGTTTAGCGCGGCCAAACTCAGGAGGCTTGGCCGAAAACCGCTACTGTGGAGGGCTTGTGTCATCTTCGCGGGCCTTCCACGTGGCCGTAAACAAGGAGTTTCGTTATGAGTAAATCCACCGCCGTGATTAGCGAGAGCCGGCGTCAGATCATGCATCGGACCCGCGGCCTGCGTCACGGGGCCATCACGCGCCAATTGCCCCAAGCTTCTTGAAGGAACCTGAATAGTAACTGTCTTGTGCGGTCTAATCCTGTAACACGTACTACTTCCCTAATTCTCATCTAGGTTTGATGATGATAACCGAATCCACATGGCCGTTCCCGTCATCTTCAGTGGCGGAGTTGCCCGGATCGTTCAAGCCTACGCCATCGATCAGGAATTTGTACGTGTACTTGCCGGGAGCTAGATCAATTCGGCACGTCCACCCGTCAGCTTCTTTCGCGCAGTAATTCTTAGTCTGAATCCAGTTGTTGAACGACCCGTAGATAGCCACGGCCTCAGCGTCGGTGTACCCCGGCAAAGTAAAAGTCGTATTGCCGGTGGTGGGTACTGGCGGCGGCATCTTTCTCACCAGCATGTCTGCCTGACCGGTGTTTAGAGTGACACCAGTTACATTGCCTTTATCATCCTTGATGAAGTCGAGGCGCAGATCTGGAATCTCGCTGTCATAGAACCTCGACTCGGATTCGGGCACGAGCTGGCGCAGTCTCAGGGTCGAAGGTTTGACCCACAAAGAACCATCCTTAACGCTGACGTAAAGAACGAAATCGTGCGCGAACTTCGGATCGATTTCATATCTGCCGATGTACTGTTGCAGTAGAGCGGGCGGCACTTTGACTTGAGCTGTCGCGATCGCTTTCCGAGTAAGTGATGATGGCGCGACCGCGTCTTTGTTGCTGGCAGAAATCTTCGGCGCGGGTTTGATACCGACGAGCGCTATCAGATGACTTGCCAGCGTTCCACGCCAATTGAATAGAGTGTGGTTACCATTAAATTCGGTGTAGTGGATTGCGTATCCTTTACTCTGCAGCGTGTCTCTCAAATTACGGTTGGCCGCGAGCAGTGTGGGATCTATCAAATTAGCGGGCGGCGCGTTGGGTAGCTTGGCCATCAGATCACGCCACCACCAAGTCCCTTCCAACAGTCCGGCTTCGAGAGAGAAGCGCAAAGGCAAACGCGGGCTTGCGGCGAACTGGCGGTTCAGCCACTCCGGCTCCTTTTCGCCGTCGGGCTTCCACCCGAAAGCACCCGATTGGGAAAGCACGTTGCCAAAAACCTCCGAGTGCTTGAGCCCCACGCAAGCCGCCTGCAATCCACCCAAGCTCGTGCCACCGATGATCGTCTGTTCGGAACGGTCGGTCGCGTGATAGTTAGCGCGCGCCCAGGGGACAATCTCCTGAGCCAAAAAATCGGCATACGTTGAATTGCAGGACAACTCACGCCAGCGATCGGGATTCTCTACCATCACCGCGACGAGCGGCGGTATCAAACCCGCTGCGATCAAGTTATCGAGGGTGGTTGCTACCCGTACCGTGTTCACGTATTGACCACCGTCGGTAAGTACCAGCAAACCGTAAGGCTTCTTACCGGTAGCATAGCCGTGCGGAGTGTAAATCCAAATTGGTCGTTCGTTGCCGAGGAGTTTGCTCGTGAATTTGTCGCGCTGCACTCGTCCAGCAGGAACGTTTCGACGAACTACGCTCCAACTTTGCGGCTCGGCGGAGGGCAGTTCGACTGCCGAATAGGAATTCCCTTCATACGGGTTGAACTCGTTATAGTGCTCGGTGAACTGGAATGGATTGAGCGGGTCGTTTCGGAGGGCGCTCGCAAACTGGGTGATGCCTCGCCACTCTTTCGGGTCAGGGAGGTTCGTCGCGAGTTGATAGATAAAGCGCGCGCCCTTCTGAAGCCGAAATGTCTTGTACCACAAGTCAGTGTCGAGCAAACGCATCATCGGCTTACTGACATCGCCGAGGCGAAAGACGAAAACATTTCTCGTCTCTTCCCTGGCTCGCCAAAGCATCGTGACGAGCATGTCGTGGTCGCTGTCCGCTGCTGGCTCAATTATCGGCGCACCTTGTTCGCTAATCTCCTTCCAGAACTTATCAAGCGCGGTCCGGTCACCTGACATAAGCCGATCCCGTAGGGCCAGCAAACGTGGGCTCGATAGCTGGTCGTTGAGTGTTCCCGTTCTTTCCTGATTGACCGGCATGCGCACCTGTGGTGCTTGCGTACTCGATGGGATGGTTAATGTTGCAGATACGGGTACATTTGTTGCCAGACTCGCAGTCATAATAAGCAGCGTAAACACACGTGTAACGATCCGAGATGCATAGCGAACTCGCATAGTCGGCCCCTTTCAGTAGTTAGCGATAGAGTTTTTTATTTCGTTATCGGCTGTTCGGTCGGGCTACTGCCCGTCGCCGGTCGAATCAATCAAGACTTGAACATTCGCTCAACCGGTGTGCGCCCCTGTTCATCATAAGCCGTGATTTTTGCGGAGGGCGCCCGCGACGTATCACTTGTCAAACTGTTATTGGCCTGGATCGTGTCGCCGAATAAGATACCGCTCGCGGGTTCACCAGCGAGACGTTGTCTTGAGCGCGCCCGTCGAACGAATATGAATAGGACGGTCAAGACAGCGATAGCAACTAACTGCCGCAACACCCCCATTAAGTCATGGTGTGGGGCGTTGACGGCCCAGAGTGCCGCGGAGCCCGCCAGAACCGCGATGGTAATGTGCAACCCCATTCTCAAAGGCGTGGAATCGAACGGCAGGCTTCGCCGGGTTTCATAACAGATGTTTTTGATTCGCTCGAAGTCCCCAAAGCTTTGCACTGCTGCATGTCGTCCTTCGTCTGGCGTCATTCCATTTTCAATGTTGGCTCGCGTCCGCATTTCGATATGAAAATGCAATTCCGCCTCAACTTCGCGTGCAATCTCGTTGGGACATCTCATGGCATGAATAAACCTTATTGTCGCTTTGATCCTGGACATCATCAGCCTCTTCTTCAGACCACGCTTAGTGCTTTAATGGTCGCGCCCGCCAGCCGCTCCCAATTCTGCTCTTCGATGATTAGCTGTTTCCGACCCGCTCGGGTCAGCTTGTAAAACTTCGCGCGCTGGTTGTTTTCTGAAACGTCCCACTCCGACTCAACCCACCCGCGCTGCTCGAGCCTGTACAGTCCGGGATATAGCGATCCTTCCTCGATCTTAAGAACGTCCCCCGAAATTTGTGCGATGCGTTGACCGACTCCGTAACCATGCAGAGCACCAAGCGAAAGAGCTTTCAGGATCAACATGTCCAGCGTCCCCTGAAGTAGGCTGGCTTTAGATTTGGGCAATGGACAACCTCCTAGATAATCTAGGGGCAGCATAGCACGGACTACCCAGACTGTCTAGGGGCATTGTTGATAATTGACGTTCGCCACGACCTATTTCGTGAATCGCGGCCGAATAGGACCGTTGATTAGAACGCCCCATCATGGATCATTTGGAAAACCGCCGGCACTTCAGCCATTGGCAGTAGAAAAAAATTGCGAAGAGTGTCCAGTGTGGGGAGGCAGAGGGCTAGTGAAGGTAGCCCACATCAGCACCGCGCCGCCGAACAAGTCATTGCACCGAAGCGTGAAGTAGCTCATTAAACCATAATGTGCGTTATCGGTCGTGATAATGAAATTGAAGAGGATTTTCGAGGCCAAAGCTCAAGATGTGGACATGCTTCTATGCAGGAAGTATGCATAAAGATAGCATTTTTCAATATTCGTAATTTTTGCGTCCTACCACAATCTATTGTATAGATTTTAGTGCTCAGAAGATTGGCTCTCAAGATGCTTTCTATGCCACTCAAAGACTTCTTCATCGTTCAACCCAAAAGGCATTTCATTACCCTCAAAATGAGTTCTTATCTCCGACGACACATCATGAAAATTCTGACTCAATCTTGAGCTTAAACTATAAATTGACTCGAGCATCTTCTGAATCGGCTCAAGACTTAATATCTCATCAAAAGACTTATTTAACTCTTTCAGTAGTTCTACATTAGACACACAAGCAGGAAAGACCTCTCGCTCTATTTGCTCTACTGGCGCTGGTCTCAACTCTAGGGCGGCCTTTAGGTGCTCGACCGTTTTAACGAGTGGTAACGCTCCTCTCGTCATCCAAACTGTTAGGGCCTTGCTTATTAGCAGATCACAATCATGATCCGCTTCTCTATGCACCCTCGAATGCTGCCAACACCACTGGCCGTGGTGACAGGCCACTGACCATTCTAAAGAACAACCATTAAACGAACATTGATCTTGCCCGTCTCTAGTTTTTTCAGTCATCACATATCCCTTTAATTTAAGTGCGTCCAGTAGAACCCAACGAAGTGATGTCACGAGCTACAGGGTGGTAGCTGTTTATTGCCTCTTGTAAGCCGTCACCTACTGCGTGGGGGTTCTTTCGGATGAGTTCATCACCCGGAATGCTGTCTATCTTGCTATGCAGAGCGGAAATTCTGTCTGCTACAAGCTGATTGCTGGCGACCACTCGCCTCTGGCCTTCAGATACTCGGTTGAGAGCGGCAAGCATCATGTTTCCCACGCCCGTTGCGCGTGAGCCGTCACCAAAGGCTTGAGATGCGCTGATGTTTTGATTTCCATAATTAAACGGCTGATATTGCGGACCATTATCACCCCCGCCATAGCCCATTGCGCCGCCAGCCGCCGCCGCGTCGCTGCCCTTGCCGCCTCCCCTTAATCCAAACGCGAAGCTGCCTATCAAAGCAGCACCCGCAGAGATAGCGGCTACCTGTCCGTAAAAGGTTGCGGCTGTGAAGTGCTCAGTTGCGGCTTTGTAATCATAAATAGCAAGAGAGGCGTAGCCAGCCGCAATTTCATAGAGAGCCTTAATGCCACTCTCTATGGCTAAATGTGCGAGTGTTTGTGTGAGCATCTTGGCAAGGGCTTTACCTGAAAACTCACCTGTGACCAGAAAAGCCTCTGCCGTCTGCCCTAAGCCCTGAACTAAACTGCCGAACGCGCCGCCCAGCATGGTTGTCATGTTGCCCGCGTCGGCACTCATCTGCTCAAAAGATTCTTTTGCGGTGGCGGCCAGGCCGATGATGCTGGCCTTGAGATTTGAAATCGGCTTGCCAGCATTGTCAACCTGCTTCTTCGCTGACTTATAGGTGTCGGCGTAAACGTCGCCAAAGCGGGATCGGCGCGATGAGGGGTCATCACGTTCTAGCGTTTCGTCTCTTCGCTTTTTGTTTCTTTCTACCTCGTGCGTGTATCTGTCGTCTTCGGCTTCGAGTCTCCGGTTAGCGGCTTCAACCTGAGTTGTCAGATCGTTGATTCTTTTCAGGAGAGCGTTTGCGCCTTCAAGGTCGCCCACATCGAGAAGGGCATCCCTGCGCGCCGTGAGAGTTCTTCTCTCTGCCTCAAATGCTTCTTTCTGGTTAGTGAGCGCGGCTTTGTTACGTTGCGTGCGAAGCTCTGCCGCGCGGTCTTCTAAATCAAATTCTAATTTGATTAGTTCTTGGCGGGTAGCGAGTCGCACTCTTTCACCCGTGACGATAACGGCATCTCGCTTTTGATATAACTCGTCTAATTTGTCGGCGTTCTGTTTGATTGCCTCTTGCTGTTGCTGCGCGCCTTCCTTAATAAGCTCTGTTATTTCCCCTTGCGCTTTGGCAGCATCTCTGCGAGCCTGATTGCCTGCCGCTTCTGCGCGGTTGAAAGCAGTTTGAGCATCTGCGACCTCTTTACGCTTACCCGCAATATCCTTTTCCATCTCTGCGATGCTGGCCTTGACTTCAAGGATTTGTTTGTCATCTGTTAATGACTTGAGCAGGTCTTTGTTCTCTGCAATCTGACGCTGAGTTGCGGCAATAGTATCGTTCGCATCTCTCACCTGCTGTTCTGCGATCTGTTTGTCAAAAGCCGCCGCTCGTTGCTTCTCCCGTGCCGCGTTAATCTTGTCTTGAATATCATCCTGTCTGAGTTTCTGCCGAAACCTCAGAGCCTCTAACTGCTCTTGCTGCCTGTCTTTTTCCTGCGTGATTTCAAAGCCGACGCCAATACTCTGCTCTGCTCGTTTCAAGTCCTCATAGGTGCGGACGCCTTCAAGGGTTTGACGCTGGTTCTCTAGCTCGGCTTCGTGGGTATCCAGCAAGAGGGCTTGCAGATTCGCGCGGTACTGACGAAGGTTCTCAAGGTCTGTCTGCCTCGCCTGTTGTAAACGCCTGACCGATTCCTCTTCATGCGCTACACGTTGAACGGCAAGCTTTGCAAGGTCGTCATTGACTTTTTGTTGTTGCTCTTTGTTCTGCCCTGCAAGCCTTAGCTGGTCAATTAAATTTAACTGCTGACGATTGAGGCCGTCCGTCTCGATTTCAATAATTCGAGATTCAACCTCTTGTTGGGCAACGATGCGCTGATTTCCGAAGTCGCGGAGCGCAGCAATGCGCGCAGAGTCCCTTGTGCTGGCAATATCCAAGAGCGACGCCCTATGCTCGCTCTCCATCCGCAACTCTTTTTGCTCTATTTCAAACTGGTCATCTAATAATTTTTTATTAAACTCTGCCCTTACCGTGCGCTCTTTAAGAGCAATATCAGCGAGCCGACTTTTACGCTCCGCAGCCTTAGCAATAGTCTGCTCAACGATACTCTTCTCTTCTGCTAACTCCGCAAGCTTTATCTCAAAATTCTTACGCGCTGCCTCTTCTTCCTGTGCCAGATAATCTCGTAAAGAGATGCGCCGCAGTTCATACTCACGCTTGAGTGCTTCCGTCTCCTCTTTGTAAATCCGCTCCGCTTCTTTATTAGCGTCATCTAAAACCTTGAGACGTGCGTGCGCGTCCTCTTGAGCCAGCTTTAAGGCTTCCTTAGCCGCTTTCTCACGTTCTTTAGTATCGTCTCGCGTAAGCGTTCTCGCTCCGCCATCTGTATGAGTGTTTTGGCTTGCGGCCGAGGCCCGCGCGTTAATTTCAGAAGCTGCCAACTGCACGCTGGCATGAATCCCCGCGCCCACCACATCACCCGCGAGTATGTCCTTGATGAAGCCCAATTCAATGCGCACGCCCAACGCTACACGCCGCGCGGTATTCCCCCACTCTTCCCAACTGTTACGATTATCTTTAAGCCAATTGGAGAGATCACGAATGTCTCGGATTATCTCGGGCGCAACTTGCCTCCCGATAGTTGAGGCCAAGCCTAGCGCCTGCGCCTCTAAGTCTTGGAGTGATACAACAAACTCATGCGCCCGCGCCGCATCCTCTTCGCTCCACATCTGACCCAACTCTTTTGATTTCTGCTGGGCTTGGTCAAGAGAGCCGTGCAAGGCATCTAGCGTGGGTATCAGCACATCGCCTGCTTTGCCAAGCAATTTGATCGCTGCCTGATTTCTATCAGTTGTGGGCGCAAGTTCTGACCAGGCTTTGATCAAAGCAGAGACGGCCTCTTGCGGGTTGCGCGCGGCTCGCTCTACGTTGATGCCCAGTTCAGTTAATTCGGTATAGAGCTTTTTATTCCCAAGGCGCGCCTCGTCCACATTCTTGAGGTAGCGGTCGATAGCAGAAACGACCTGATTAAACTCGACTTTATTTTCTCCGGCGACAAGACGAAGGGCGGAGAGCGATTCAGTTGTAAGTTGAGTTCTTAGGTGAGCGCGATAGATTTCATCTCCGTATGCGGAAGTCCTGTCAGTGAGGCTAAAGAGTGCGCCTCCGAGACTAATTGTTGCGCCTGCCAAAACAGTGGTAGCACCCGCCGCGATTCCCAGCGGGCCAGCGATAGCCCCAATCCCTGCGCCGAACGAAGTCGCCTCTTTCTCTGCTGCCGAGAGGGCGCCTGTGACGTTCGTAATGGAGTGTTCGGCGCCGAGGGCAGATTGCTTTGCCTCTGAGATGGCTTTCTGAGACTGAGCAATAATCTTGTCCGTATAAGAACTGAGTTGATTGACGCCACGCCCGCTACGCTCGACAGCATTTTCCGCTTCCTTGAGCTGCTGGATGAGGGCAGTGCTGCGCTGGCGTTGCAAGCTTTCGATGGCACTCTTTTGCTGCTTAGTGGAAAGCTCTACAGCGGCAGATGATTTTATCGCAGCCTCTTGAATGGCCTTGGCGATTTCTGATGAGCCGACCTTGGCAGTTTTGACGATCTCGGCTGTGTCTTTACCCAGAGCTTCACGCAGTTCCGCAGAGGACATACGCGCTTGCGTATTGTCACCGATAAATTTCAGCAGCAGATTTAATTCGTCACTCATCACTGCCTCCCGGCATTAGAGCCTTGAGTATCAGCCATTCAGGATCAGGCGCGTTCTCCCTTACCCACTCGTCGCCATAGGCTTCGATCAGGTCGGTTAAAGTGATATCCCCGCCGCTTTTCGGATCAACATCGACTACGAGCACACCTGATGCTTCGCCAGTGATGCCGCCGACGTTCGCATCCGGGTGCTGGCGGAACCACTTGAGAATTTGCTGAATATCAGTTGTGGCTTCCTTCAAACCAGTATAGGTCCGTGGGTGCTTGCCCGGGCTCTTACATTTCTCACCCTCTTTGCAGGAGCAGATGCCTTTTGCGTCCGGAGTGTGGAGAGGGATGACGGGAATGCCAGCAGAAGCCCACATTAGGGCTGCCTCTTCGTTGCTAGCTAAAATACACGCATTTTCCTTAGCATTCTCGCTATACCCCCCGTCAGTTTGACACCTCCTCTCAGACTCTCTACAAGGAGTCTGTTTTTCAAAACTGTCGGATATGCTTTTACCACTACTTACACTTCTCTCAGTGACCTCTATCAGCTCGTCGAAAGCGGACATGAGTTCCTTCTGCTTTTCAGCTTTCGCTCGCTCATCTGCCATCCGATCTGCGAACGTCATTGCTTGAGCCATCTTGATGAGGCGCCGGCAGAAGGCTTCGGTCTCACGCAAGGGGTCGCCACCAGATTTCTTAATACGTTCAAGATTATTGGAGATGACTGTCTCTGCACGCGTCCAGGAGGCCTTGATTACAGCATCATCCGTGATAGAGGCTTTGTCGTCCTTCCCTTCCTGCCTATCTTTACGCTCACGCTTAGGGAGTTTTTTTCTGATGGTTTCCCACAGGAAATCATCCGTGATGGCAGCCGCTGGGTTCTTGGCATACTCTGGAGAGTTCTTGGCTTGGACCAAGACCCACTCGATCGCCTCGCCCAGATAATCTCGATCATAGGAAGTCATTATCTGATTGACTCCATCGGCGCGCGCGACCTCAAAAAGCTGGTGCCCGCATTTGAGTTCGGCAGCATCGATGGCAGCAAACGCGCGACACATGAATTGATCCGCGTTCTCATCTTTACCCTTGTATTCGAGCTGCCGTGCAGCCCACTTATGCGCACGAAAGACAGGAAGCTTCTGGCCGTTCATCAGTCCATGAATGCCATTCGCAACACGGGCTGCTTTGTTAGGAAAGCCAAGCAGATTGAGGATGCGATTCTTGACGAACATGAATTGCTGGTGGTTCCTGTTGTAGGTGTGCGCATCTCTGTCGGTAAATTGCTTCGTTAATGCCGGCGGTGCCGAGGTGCGTTGAAAGCTGGAAGGATGTGTGCTCATGCTGCCGCCTTTCTCCCGACGGGCGAGTTATAGTGCCGCGCATGAGGTTGAACGTTTGTACCGTGCGTGTGCGATAGAGCAAGCAGGCGCGCATTCCCGTTTATCTCGACGAGTAGCGCGCGCGCCTGCCTGAACACGCCCTGTTCACGGCCACCTGCGGCTCTGACGATAATCAGCCCGGGGTGGCGGGCATGTTCTGAAAATTGCTGCTCAAGTCTTATCTCAGGCTTGACAGGAGTTCTATCACAGCGTATTTTCTTGGGCATAGATTAAATCGCATCCTTTCTTGTAAAGGTTACAAAGCGCCGGGCGTAGGACCCCGGCGTTTTGCTGTCTAAAGAGAAAGACCCAAAAC
>JBAWGU010000213.1:0-7278 GCA_049593215.1 Pyrinomonadaceae bacterium | reverse complement strand
GTTCCCACGACTGGCGTCGTGGGCTACTAATATACCGCCCCTCCGGGGCTAACACGGTGCTATTGAACCAGCGCCCCTGCGGGGCTTTCTCAGCTTTATCAGCGCACAACGTCTATCGCTATTAACTGCTGGCCTGAGATGACAAACTCTGCTGGCGGCAATTCCTTCTCATAAATCGGTGAAAGAACCGTCGGCGTGTAGCCGCCCGAAGAGCGGTCGCTGTTGAGCGTGGCGACGACAGAGGGCGGGAGGTTAGGCATCTCGCTTGTGCCGATGACTGCGCCCGGCGTGATGCGGAAGAGTTTGACGTAGAGGCGATCACTCTTCTTCATCTTGTTGATTGCGCCGACGAGTTGGGAGAGGTCCTGCGGAACGAAAGCTTTCGCGGCAGAACCTTCCTGCAATGCGCCGCCGTCGCCGACGAAGACTAGAAGTTGTCCGGGCGGCACGTCCTGCGGAATCTGCACGGGGATGCGCTGCACAAACTGTTTGCCCGACTCTGTGCGAACATAAGCTTGAACTTCAATATTCTCGCCCGGATGAACTTCTGTTCTGTCCAGAGAGATGCGCTCAAGCGCGCCGGAGTTTTTCTCATCCGTCGAAGTGATGTCCAGAGTGACACTATCTATCTGCACATTGTCGAAACCGCTCGTCAAAAGCGTTGTTGCGGGGACTGCGACAGAGCCTGCGGCGAAGATGGGCGCGTTGCTGCCGGAGAAGCGGCGATCTAAATTAACGGCATCCTGTCCGAGCACGTTAATCTTGCCGCTCACGCTGATGGTCGAATCGCCAACGCTGCGCTCGCTCGAAGTAATCGTGTTGTAGATAGTGATGTTCAAGAGCAACGGCGTCAGGAAAGAATCGTTCGCCACTTCGTAATTAAAAGTCTCTGTGCGATCGCGGCTCGTGTGCAGATTAATCTTGACGGGAATCATCTTTGGAGCCTGACCGAGTTGGCCGTAGATACCTGTCGCGCGATCCTGCGAAATCGCTCCGACCATCTGCCCCGGAACAGAGAGCTTGAAAGAGTTGTTCGTGTTCGGAATGACAGTCACGACAGATGCCTCTGTCATGGGCATGTCCGCCGCGCCGAGACTGAGGAAGGGATGGCCGAAAGCGTAGATGCGTTTGTCGTCGCGGAACGTGACTGTGCCGGAAGCTGCAATCGAATAGTCGCCGCGCACGAGTTGCACACTGACGGAAGTTCCGGGCGCAAGTGTCTTCTCATTGAAGGGCGCAAGGCGTGTGATAGCGGCTGCGCCTCCGACGCTTGAAACGGGCAGCAGTCCGTTCGCCATCAACTGCGGCGCAAAGAGGTTGAGCGAATCCTGTGTGATGCCTCCGAAGACAAGCGGCGTCGCAATCGGTGTGAACTGCTGGCCCAGGTAAGGCATGAGCGGCGAACCCGCAGAGACATTCGCAATGAGCGGCGTGCCCGCGACGGCTGGCTTCGGCAAGCTCGGCTTCCAATCCGTCGAAGCAAGTTGTGTGAAAGAGATTGTGTGCGGGCCTTGCGGCGTGACCGTTTTCTTCTCAGAGCCGCGCTCGAAGATGTCTATCATCTGCTTGATGGGAGTGATGCCCGCAATCGGTTCCTTTGCAAATGGAAAACTGAACGCGATGGCCCCGACGAGTTTGCCGTCAATGTAGACGGGCGAGCCTGACATGCCAGCAAAGACGCCTGTGCGCTCAACGTTCTTACCTGTCAGTCGCGCGATGATTGCAGACTGGCGCGGCGCAGGAAAACCAGGCAGCACGCCCAAAATTTCTACGCCAAACTCTTCCGCCTCCGAGCCTGAAAAGACAGTGCGCGCCGTGCCCTTCAGGCCGGGCCGCACATCTTCAAGCGGAAACAGTCGCGCGTCCGCGCTGCCGACGATAGGCGCACTCTGTTGTGCCACAGCCGCGCCGCACAAACCTGTGAGCGAAAGGACCAATGCAAGGATCGCTGGTAAACTTCTCTTCATTCTCTTCCCTCTGAAAACCTTTGACGTGCGAACATTCTCTCAGATGATTTTGCCCTGCTGATGGATGGCTGCCGCGTAGGAGCAAACATGGGGAAAGACTTGCCGCCACCGCCAATCACTATAACTTAGTTTTGGCTATGGATGAAAGACAGAAGGTCATGTGGTAATAGAGCGTTGTGGCAATATCCAAGATGGTATCTAGTATGCGATGTATTGCACGAGGTTATACAATATCACCTTCGGGTCAGGCATTCCGCTTGCCCCAAGTGTTCCGTCCGGCCTAAGATAACGGTGGAAACGGACGACTTCATGTCCGAGGTGGCCGATGTAACTAACTATCTGGCTCCGCGTGCAAAACGGCTCTTTTGCTTTAGGCTTTGAGGGGTGGTTATCGCCAATCACCCTTTCGGTAAACTCCCCGGCCCTCGCACGCTCCAGATACTTTCCCTCGTTGAACATCCGCCGCAGTTCAGCGGGTGAGACAAATTTTTGAGGGTAACGACTCATGATACAAGACCTAAAAGACCTAATCTGCCAGAAGCTTCACGATTACTTAGAAGGGCACTTTGCCCTTCGTGATCTAAGGGCTTGGCTCGCTTCGGAAACTTGGGATATACACGCGACTGAAGACCCTGACCTTATCAGCTTGGTCGGGCGGATTGAGTTGGCCCTCGCGGAGTATTCGTTGGGGCACATTTCCCGTGAAGAGATGAGGGAAGAATTTCAGGCCGCCTTGGAATTTCAGCCGTCTTTACTAATCAGTCTTGTTAATGATACGTTCGCGTATGCTTGAGAGAGTTTCCTCGGCAGATTTCGTGCTCCTGTCTATTATCTCGTCAACGTAGGACGGCGGGTAACCTTTCTCTTTCATGGCTTGATAAATATCTTGCTTAGCGCGTTTCCCCCATGTGCTGACTCTCTCCCCCGCCCTGTCCAAGATGCTTTTCAACTCTTCATCTCTTAATGCTTCACGTTTTACCAAAGCAGTTAATAACTCCTCAAAGAGTATCCTAATGAGCATAGCCTGCCCCCGGTCTTCAGGCAGTTCAAGGGATGAATACAGTGTGTCAGTAAGGGTTGGATGAAACTCGCCCGATTGGGCATTATCTTCGTCTTGTGCCATTTTTTCACGTCCTTTCGAGATGGTGAGGCTACTCCCGGTTCACCTGCTTAATTTCCGGCACGGTCGAGACGATAGGCTATCGCGCAAACGAAGTCAACGGCGAGGCCGCACTGCCCTTTTCATTCTTAGACAAGGAAACAGCGCAGGAAAGAAAATTAAACCGAAAGGATAGCTACGACAACGCTGATATAGATACTTCTATAGATACTTCTAAGGCTTAACCATCAACTTCCTCTTCTTTCGTTTCTCCTATTATACTCTTATCTCCCCTACGTTTTTCTTTTGCCTTCCCTTTTGCACCGTGATAACTTTCGCTGTCAATGAACACGGAAGCTGAGACCAGCGATTGTGTTATCTACTCGCCGGGTTGGAAGTTGAGACAATTTCATATCTGTCCGGGAGAGCGTGCGAGCGTTCATGCTCCTTATCGGCTTTACTGCGTTCAGACGTTTTCTCTTTCCGGCAATTTGATTGATGCTTGAGATTGAAGGGTTCATTCTCGTCGGCGGCGCGTCGAGCCGCATGGGTGAAGACAAGGCGCGACTCACACTCGGCGGGCAGACTTTCGTCGAGCGCATTGCTCACGCGCTTTCGTCCATTACAGTTCGAGTCAATACAGTGGGTGCGAAGACTGAAGACAATTTTTGCGGCTTGCCAAACGTGCCGGATGTTTACGAGCGATGGGGCGCGCTCGGCGGCCTTCACGGAGCGTTAACGGCGTGCAAAGCGGAGTGGGCTGCCGTGGTGGCCTGCGATCTCCCTTTTGTGACAGGAGAATTTTTCACGCGGCTTGCTCAGGAGCGAGATGACTTCGATGCAATCGTGCCCGTGCAAATGGATGGCCGCGTGCAACCGCTCTGCGCTCTATATCGCAGCGAGGTCTGCCGCGAACGAGCGCACGAATTGATTACGAACGGCGAGCGTCGCCCACGCGCCCTGCTTCAAAGCGTGCGCACGCGATACCTCGCCCCACACGAATGGTCAAACTTAAATAATGCGACACTCTTTTTTCAGAACATCAACACGCGCGAGGAATACAGGAAAGCAGTGATGAGTAATGAGTGATGAGTGAAAAACAAAAAAGCTTTTACTCATCACTCATCACTCATTACTCATCACTTATTTAAGATGTGTCCTAGACGAAGATCAGGAAAGAAGATTTTTAAGGCTCTGTGGCCGTTGGCGTTTGTGTTGTTGCTGGCGGTGTGCGGGGTTGTGGGTGTGATTATCTATTCGGTAGCACATCCGCCGCAGCGCGCTTATCTGGTGACGCCGGATAGGTTCAAAGAGATTAGTTCTCCCGGCTTCAAAGCGACGGATGAGACATGGACCAATGCTGACGGCACGCGCTCGCGCGGCTGGCTTCTGCGCGGGGCTGAAGGTGCGCCCGCAGTGATACTCCTTCACCGCTACGGCGCGGATCGTTCATGGCTCTTCAATCTCGGCGTCAAGCTCAACGAGGCGACAAACTTTACAGTGCTCTGGCCTGACCTGCGCGGCCACGGACAAAATCCTCCCGTCGCGCGCACCACCTTCGGCACGCGCGAGGCTGATGATGCGCTTGCTGCCATCAATTTTCTGCGCACACTCAAATCAACGCAGGGCCGCACACTCATCGGCGAGCCTGTAGGGATGTACGGAGTTGAAATCGGAGCTTACGCCTCGCTTCGCGCCGCCGCACGTGAGAAGCAAGTGCGTGCGCTCGTGCTCGACTCTGTGCCCGCCTCGCCGGACGATCTCCTGCGCGCGGCTGTGAAGGAGAGGGTTGGCTTTGATAATGCGCTGCTCAGGCTGCTGACACGCGCAGGGGCGCGCATCTATTTGATAGGCAGCTATCAAAACATCTCGTCATGCGAGACGGCTGCCGCTCTCACGGACAGGCACGTGCTGCTCTTAACAGGCGAAGGCGCGGGCCTGCTCTATAACTCGACAACCCAACTCGCGCAATGCTTCCCGAACACCAACACGCTCGAAATCAAAAGCGATCTTCCAGCGACAGGCTACAACATTCCCTTCGCCCCAGCCGAGCAGGGCGAAGCTTATGACCGCCGCGTGATAGATTTTTTTGATAAAGCTTTGCGAAGTGATAAGTAGTGAGTGATGGGTGATAAGAGTAAGGTGTTGAACAAAAGAAGCTAGCGGGGGCAAGCCGCTCTACCTGATCATCCTTTATCCCTGATAATTTTCAAATCAACGCGCACGTACAGCGATGAGGGCCAACTCTCCGTTGTCGCCGATGACTTCTGTCGTCAAAGCCTTATCCGTAGTCAACTGCCACGAATATTTGACGGGCACGATGACGAGCACAGGCCCGCCGTTTTTACGCGCAGCATCTTCGACCTGAAACGCGCCTTCAAATTTAAGCGGCTCGCCGTTTGGTTCGTGAGCGAATCGGCCCGCCGCATAAAACTCCGCCGTGTGTTCAATCGTGTGCAATTGATAGACGGGCGTAGAGCCGTAGCCGCGAGCGTCGGCAAGCGCAAGCAGGTCGCGCATGGAGTCATGTTGAGCCACTGCGCCCGCGCCGCAGTTGACCGCCAGAGCTGTCGTCAAAAAGATTGCACAGACAACGGCAACGAACGAGAGCTGGCGCAGACGCGCCCAGATCGTTGCAATCACGCCCGCCACAAACAGAGGCGCGGAGACGGCAAGCGCGCAACTCAGAGAGACATCGCCCGTGTGCTTTGCATAATAGATTACCGTCACGGCTCCGATGACGAGCAGCAGCCCCGTGGCTCGCATCGCTTTCCCGCTCGCTTCACCGCGCAGAAAAGCTGAGAGACGCTCGCCGATTAAAAGGGCCGCGCCCGGAAGCGAGGGCAGGATGTAGGCTGGCAGCTTCGAGCTGGAGAAAGAGAAGAACAGGATTGGCAACGCGAGCCACGCCAGCGCAAAGAGACGAAATTTTCCAACCGGAGTTAAATCTCGCCACGCCCACTTTCGCGTCCATGTGAGCGCGCCCGCGAGAAACGCCGTCCACGGCAGCGCGAGCATCACCATCACTTGAATGTAAAAATAGAATGGCTGCGGGTGGTGATACTTGTTCGAGACGTAGCGCGCGAAATGGTGCTCGATGAAAAACTTTCTAATAAAAATTCCATCATGGCGCGCGATGACAGGACCATACCAGCTTGCCGCGACGATGAGCGCAAGCGGAACGCCCCAGAGCAAGGTCTTCATCATCCACGCTTGCGGCCACTCGCGCCGCAAGACAAAATATGCGCCGACCACGCCGAACGGAATGACTATCCCGACTAAGCCTTTCGCCAGCAGCGACGCTCCGACAAAAACATAGAACGCCGCGAGCAGCAGACGCCTTCTCTTCTCTCCCGCTTCAATCTCAGCGACAAAGAAGCAGCAGAGCGCGCCCGTCACCGTCATCACCAGAAGAATGTCGAACGTCGCCGCTCGCGCAAACGCAATCGTCCCCACGCACGTTGCCAGCGCAACGGCGCAACACCCGGCCAACCCCGCCGTCTCGCGCTTCTCAATGTTTTGTTTCTCAGCTTCTACGCGCTCGACCCTGCGCGCCATCCGGTAGATGAAAAGGATGCTCAATAGAGCGGAGCAAGCAGGACCAATTCGCGCCGCCCACTCCGACACGCCGAACGCGCCGAACGTTGCCATGATCATCCAGTAGAGCAGCACGGGCTTTTCAAACCACGCGTGCCCCGCAAGCGTCGGCGTGATGAAGTCTCTGCGCAGAAACATCTCGCGCGCGACCTCTACATAGCGCGGCTCGTCAGGCCCGACAAACGGCAGTCCGCCCAGACCGTAAAAGTAAAGAAGTACAGCAGCGATGAAGAAGAGAAGCCAAGCGCGCTTGGCAAGCTCGGAACGTAGCAAGTATAGTCACCTTAACAGTTTTCAGTTTTTAGTTTTCAGTTTTCAGCCTTTGAGCCGGATTCTGATTGACCGAGTATCATCGAAGTCGGCCCTGCGTTCAAACTCAGGGACAAGCTTTCGCTTTGTGTAATGTGCCAGAGCAAAGATGCTGTAGCCGTACGAAAGCTGGCGCTTGATGAGCGAACTGAAAACTGAAATCCGAAAACTGAAAACTGCTATGACACTACGCACAGCCGTCATCGGCGTGGGCCATCTTGGACGACAGCACGCGCGCATACACGCCGCGCTCTCTGCGGAAGGCGAGACGCAGTTCATCTCGGTCTGCGACATTGCGGAAGAGAC
>JBAWGU010000212.1:0-11904 GCA_049593215.1 Pyrinomonadaceae bacterium | reverse complement strand
CAGAGGAGCAGGCCGCAGCTTTAAGCGAAATTGAAACGCCGATGAAGCAGGGCCGCTACGCCGCTTTTCTACTGCACGGCGTCACCGGAAGCGGCAAAACGGAGATTTACATACGCGCGATGAGCGCGGCTCTCAAGGCCGGACGCTCCGCAATGATGCTCGTGCCTGAAATCGCTTTGACTCCCGTCTTCTCGCGCCGCCTGCGCGTACACTTCGGCGATCAAGTGGCAATCTTTCATTCTTCTTTAACGACGGGCGAGCGTTTCGACGAATGGAGTCGTTTGAAACGCGGCGATGCGCGCGTCGTTATCGGCACGCGCTCCGCAGTCTTTGCGCCCGTCTCAAATCTTGGCATCATCGTCATTGATGAAGAACACGAGACCTCTTATCGTCAACAGGAATCGCCTTACTACAACGGGCGCGACACGGCGATTGTGCGCGCGGTCAAAGAGGAAGCGGTCATCGTGCTCGGCTCTGCCACGCCTTCGCTCGAATCTTTTCACAACGCGCGCAAGGGCAAGTATCAGTATCTTCGTCTTCCAAACAGAATCGCCAATCGCGCGATGGCGCGCGCAGAAATTATAGATATGCGCGAAGTCTTCAAAGGGCAGGGGCGCGCAGAGGTCTTTTCCGAAAAACTTCTCACAGCGATGGAAGAGACGCACGCGCGCGGCGAGCAATCAATCATCCTGCTCAACCGTCGCGGCTATTCGAGCTTCGTGCTGTGCCGCTCGTGCGGCGAATCAATTCACTGCCCTAACTGCGATGTCACGCTCACGTATCATCGCAGCGAGATGAGCATTATCTGCCACTACTGCAATCACCGTCAGAGCGCGCCGACGCGTTGTCCTTCATGCGCGGGCAAATATATTTACTACGTTGGCGAAGGCACGGAGCAGATTGAAGAGATTTTGCAAAAGCGTTTCCCTTCTCTTCGCATCGCACGGCTGGATCGTGATACGACTTCGCGCCGCAAACTTTTCGAGCGCGCGATTCTGGAGTTCGGTGCGGGCGAGCTTGATATGCTCGTCGGCACGCAGATGCTGGCGAAGGGCCACGACTTTCCGAACGTCACGCTCGTAGGCGTCGTCTCCGTTGATGCAGGGCTATCGCTGCCCGACTTTCGCGCAAGCGAGCGAGCCTTTCAGCTAATCACACAGGTTGCAGGCCGCGCCGGACGCGGTGACCTCGCTGGCCGCGTCATGATTCAAACCTATCATCCGAATCATTACGCGCTGCTTCACGCGTGCGCGCAGGATTACATGGGTTTCTACGATGAAGAGATTCGCTATCGCAAGAGCATGAACTATCCGCCGTTCGTAGCCCTCGCCGCGCTGCTCATACACGGCGAAGATTTCGCTCGTGTGCAGACAACTGCCGCCGAACTCAAGAAAGCTCTCGAAGAAGCCAACCATGAGCGCGCCTGTCGCATACTCGGCCCCGCGCCCGCGCCGCTCGCGCGTCTTCGCGGCGAGCATCGCATACAGATTCTCATCAAGTCGCGCAACCGCACACGCCTTCGCCAGACGATTGACATCGCGCTTGCAGAAGCCACCGAGCGCGGCGCAGACTTGCGACAGGTCAACGTCGAGATTGACCCGATTAATTTGATGTAAAGGCTGGGAGCGCAGGCATCTTGCCTGCTATGAGCGCGAAGAGCGCGAACAGGGCGAGAGATAATCTCAAGGTTGAGTAAGAATTCAACTCGCGTGAGCGTGCTCTACAAGCACGCTATGCAGGCAAGATGCCTGCGCTCCCAGCGTAATAATCGCTTCACGCTTGCGATTCTCTTTTTGTCGAATCACAATCATCACTATGAAAATCACAGAACTTGCGCAATTAACCGGAGCACAGATTGAAGGCAACATCTCGGAGGCTGAGATAAGCGGCGCGGCTGGCTTGGATGAAGCCGTTGCAGGCGAGGTAACTTTTCTTGCTAATCCGCGCTACACGCCGCGAGTGAACGAGACGCGCGCTTCCGCTATCTTCGTTGGTGAAAAAGTTGAAGTCGAAAGAGACGACATCGCGCTCCTGCGCGCGCGCGACCCTTATCTGGCCTACACGCGCGCCCTGCGCCTCTTTCATCCTGAACCGGAATTTGTTCCCGACATACACCCTGCGGCTGTCATTGACGAGACGGCGCAGATTGCCGCAGACGCATACGTCGGCGCGTGCGCCTTCATCGGACGCAACGTGAAGATTCAGTCACGCGTGCGCATCTTTCCCAACGCGACTATCTATGATGAAGTGAGTATCGGCGCAGGCTCCGTGATTCATTCCGGCACTTGCGTTCGTGAAGGCACACAGATTGGAGAGCGTGTCGTCGTTCACAACAACGCGGTCATCGGTTCGGACGGTTTCGGCTACGCGAAAGACGAAGAGGGCCGCTGGCTCAAGATTCCGCAGACAGGCCGCGTTGTGATCGAAGACGATGTTGAGATTGGAGCAGGGACGACGATTGACCGCGCCTCAGTCGGCGAGACACGCATCGCGCGCGGAGCGAAGATTGATAACCTTGTGCAGATCGGCCACTCCTGCACCGTCGGCGAAGACTCGCTCCTTTGCGCGCAGGTCGGACTTGCCGGAAGCTCGCACATTGGACGCCGCGTCATCCTCGCAGGACAGGCAGGAGTCGCGGGCCATCTGCGCATAGGCGATGACGTTGTGCTCACAGCCAAGAGCGCAACGAGCCACGACATCCCCGCAGGCAAAATGATTTCAGGCATTCCCGCCTTCGACAACCGCGACTGGCTGCGCTCCACCGCCGCCTTCCGCCGTCTGGGCGAAATGCAACGCACCCTCCGCTCACTTGAAGCCCGTCTGAAAATGCTTGAGGAGAAAAAGCCGTAAAGTCCGATTTATTATCACATCGGAACATTTGACGATGCTGTTGGAACATCCGTCGAAACGATTGGAACATTTATCGAGCCGTTCGGCACGTTTGACGGCGCGCTTGGCACATCTGACGGCATGAGTGGAACATCAGTCGAAGCATTTGGAACGTTTGTCGAGATGATTGGAACATCTGTCGGCATCATTGGAGCGTCCGTCGAAGCCTTTGGAACACGAATCGGCACGATTAGAGCGGGAGACGGACTGGACGGAACATGAGACGACCGGAGCAGAGCGCGGCGCAGCATCCTCTTTCAACGCCGCGTGAGATAGCGAGCGGGTATTTTTGTGTCTTTAAGTCACCGCGCCGCCGTCAACGATGACGACTTCGCCGTTCATAAAGCTGTTGCGGCTGCTGACCATGAAGGCTGCGTACTCTGCGAGTTCTTCGGGTCGTCCAAGTCTTCCGATGGAGACCCAGAAGTCGTGCATCTGTAGCAGGCGTTCAGGGAGTTGATGAGCAAGGTCTGTGTTGAAGATTCCGGCGGCGATAGCGTTGACGGTGATGCCGAAGTTTGCGGCCTCGCGCGAGAGGCATTTGGTGAAGCCGATGACGGCGGCCTTTGAAGTCGCGTAATGAACTGAGGTCGGCAGAGAGCGAATCGCGCCGATGGAAGTGATATTGAGAATCGCGCCCTTGCGCTGGCGAATCATCTGTTTGTAGATCGGCTTCGTCACGGCGAACAATCCGTTGACGTTTGTGTTGATGACTTCATCCCACGCTCTATCTGTCGTGGTTGCAAAATTATCTCCGCGATTGATGGCGGCGTTGTTGACTAAAATATCTATGCCGCCCCACTCTTCGACAAGCTCGCGCGTCATCTTCTTCAAGCCGACTCGATCCGTGATGGAAATTTTGAAGGCGTGCGTTCGCCGCCCGTGCCCGCCAATCTTACTCTTCGTCTCTTCCGCCAGATCGTCGCGTGCGTTGTAGTTAAAAGCCACGTCCGCGCCTTCGCGTGCGAAGACATCGCAGAGCGCAGCGCCGATGCCGCGTGTGCCGCCCGTGATAAAGGCGCGTTTTCCCTCAAGCAAAAGGCTCACCAGATTGCTCTCTCCAAAATTAAAGCCCGCGCGCGACAAACGACGAGCGGGCCGGTCTATTAAAATCTTATTCGTTGTCGTGACCTTGATTAAATCCCGAATAGCCTCTCTCCGTCAACACACGCGCAAGAAAAAGGGGTAAAAGGGGAAGAGGTTAAAAGGGGAAAAGGAAAAAGCACAGGCTCGATTAGCAATCTTCTCTTCTTCCCTTTCCCGCTTCCCCTTTTACCCTTTCCCCCTTCTTTAATCTTATGCCGAGCGCACTTCAACCAGCACAGGCTCTTCGCGCGCCATCACGGGCGCAGGAATCAAGGCGGTAATCTCTTCGACGATATATCTGGTCGAATTGGGAATCGCTAAGCTTACGGTGGCAGCGCGCATCGCGGCGTAATGTTTGGAATCATCAATCATGCGCCTGATGACAGGTACAATGTCCGAAGCCTGTCGCAGCAACACGCCTGCCCCGCGCTTCACTATCAAATTCGCCGCGCCCGCTTCCTGCGGCATCGGCGGCGTCGTGGCGTCTGCGATGATTGGC
This sequence comes from Pyrinomonadaceae bacterium, assembly GCA_049593215.1. Classification (GTDB taxonomy): domain Bacteria; phylum Acidobacteriota; class Blastocatellia; order Pyrinomonadales; family Pyrinomonadaceae; genus JBAWGU01. The sequence continues at coordinate 7,430 of JBAWGU010000212.1, read as the reverse complement.
AGGCGACAGGCGAAAGCTTCAAACGTCGTCAACCCGCCGAGTTTGGAGATCATCACGTTGGCCGCGCTCATCAACTGCTCGACGTGCTCCGAATAACCTATGACCTTGACGGGAAAGTTTGCTTCGGAGGCAATCGCTTCCGCTTCTGCGCACAGTTCCTCATTTTTCCCCGCGAGGAAAATCGCCTGCATGTTAAGTTCGCCGCGCACAAGCTCCCGAAAAATTGCGGGGATATTACCGCCGCCTGCCCAGCCCGCGTTGACGAAGACAGTGAATTTTTCAGGGTCAAGGCCGAGCGCGCCGCGCGCAGCCTGTGCAGCCTTATCGCCCGGAAACTCAAACTTCGGATGCACGGGCATTCCCGAAATCTTAATGCGTTCGGGCGCAACGCCGTAATCAATCAACTGCTGCCGCGCCTCTTCGCTGGCGACCAGATACAGGCGCACATCGTCGCAGGCCCACCCGCGCCAGAACCCGTAGCAAGGGTCTGTGACGACCGTGACGAGCGGAATCTTGTCTGCGAGTTTCAATTCTTTCATCACGCGCGCGATGACGTGTTGAGTCAAAGGATGCACGCTAACCACGACGTGAGGACACCACTTCTCAAAAAGATCGCTGAGGAAGCCTACCGTGCGTGTGTAGAAGAATTCGCGCGTCTCAGGGCGAAAGCGATTGACGGCCCAGAAGAGATACTTCATCCAGTGCTGCTTGTGGCGCAGCACCCAGTTATAGATTCGTACCAGCTTCGCTGTGACGGCATGTGATTCTTCAACGGCGCGCACAACGCGCACCGCATAGGAGCGCCCGTGAAAAAACTTCTGCACTCCCGCCACAATCGCCATCGCCGCCGAGCGATGCCCGCCGCCCGTGTCCGACGAGAGAATCAGAATTTTTGGAACTCGCGCTCTAAACATAATTTAGATATTCAACGCTAAATTTTTATTGGCTGGCGTCCTTAGTTTCAAGCACAGCAACGCGGCTCTCTAAATCGCGTATGTCAGCGCGGTTTTCCAAGAGTCTAGCTTCGAGTCTATCGAGCCGAGAGATAATTGACCGCACCTCATTCCTCAGCTCACGCACTTCTCCACGTAGCTCGCCGACATCACGGCTAATTGCGGTTAGATAATTCAGGATTTCAGTGGTGCGGTCTGCGCTCATAAAGCCTCTCCTTCAGAACAGGTACTGCTGCCACAAAAAACGTGCCATCTTAGAACATGAAGTTATCTTGAACGTTCCCGCTACGCTTTCACAGCTAATCCATCAGTCTGCGGCTCTGCTTTATCCAGAGCCTTGCGCGCTTTCTTCATCTCGCGCTCAAGCCGCTTGATTTGAATCAAGTGCTTCGGGTTGAAAGGCAAGCTGGGATAGTAGCTGTTCGATTCGTGCGTGCAGAAACACCCGTCGGCAGCTTTCTTACGCCGCGCTTCCATCGCGGGCGAGAGCCAGAGCTTCTGGAAATTCCAATCGTATTCGCGCAGGTTGCCAATCGGCTCAAGATTCTCGCACGAAGAGACTGTGCCTTCATCATAAATCACGCCGCCCGCAGTTCCCGCGTAGCAGGTCATCTGCGCTTGCTGCGTCTCCTGCGTTTTGGCAATCAGGCCGTGCATGTAGATGTCTATCGCGGCTTTGAAGAATCCCATCTTGCCACTGTAATTATTCTTTATCGCGGCATGACGCGAATCGTCGTCAATCATCTGCGCGAGCCGTGCGTAGCGCGCATGGTCAATGTCCAGTTCAACGGGGTCGGCTGACGGCGGACGAATGTAGTTGAAATTAACTTTGTCCGGCCTCAATTCGTATTTCAGGAAATCGTACCACTCGAAGATCGTGTCCTGATTCGAGTTCATGAAGCAGGTGCAGGTCTGTATGTCCAACTGCGGATGCTCTTTCTTAATCACTTGCAGTTGTCGCGCAGTGTCAGTCGCAATATCCCACGAGCCGGGTTTTTGACGAATCTTTTCGTGCTGGGCTTTGAGGCCGTCAATGCCGAGCGCGACCGTGACGTTAAGCTCAGGGCACTCTTCGAGTATGCGCGTCACGTCCGGGATGATGCGTTTTTGAATCTGGCCGTTCGACATCAGGTAAACGGATTCGAGACGATTATTCTTGTAGAAAGCGCGAACGATCTCCGGCAGGTCTTTGCGCGTAAACGGCTCGCCGCCAGCGAGAATCAGCACTCCAAGATTTCCGCCGAGCGTCTCGGAGATACGCTCAATCTCGTGCGTCTTCATCTGCAACTTTTTACGCGGACGGTCGTCCAACTCGTCCGTGAAAAAGCAGTGCGTGCAGCGCATGTCGCAAACCGATGTGACGAGAATGTTGAGCAGCACGGGCGCGAACGGCTGGCCCAGCGCGAGTTTCGCGTAACGCTTCAAAAGCTCTTTTGTCGTGTAGTCCATGAAAACCTCAAAAAATTTGCGCTCATTCGCTGGAGCGCATCAGCGTCGCTCGACCTCAAGCGACTTTGAATCTTAACAGATAAGCCATTCAAACTGCCATTCAAACACGCGTGCCGAATGAAACGCGCCGAGTTTAGATGCTAAGAAGTTCCCGTGCGCTCGCTACGGCCTTGAATTCCCAGCGCGCGCATACGCCTGTAGAGGTGGCTGCGGTCAACGCCCATTAGTTCTGCCGCGCGCGAGACGTTGCCTTCCGCTTCGGCAAGTTTTCTTTGAATAAACTCGCGCTGGTAAGCGTCCGTCGCATGTTTGAAAGAGGGAAAGCGGAAAGAGGCGGCGGGCGGCTCTTCACCACCGAGCACGGGAAGATCGCTCACGCTGACTTTTATCTTCGAGTGCATGATGACGACGCGCTCGACCGTGTTCTTTAGCTCCCTCACATTTCCGGGCCATGAATAGTTCTGCAAAGCTTCGACCGTCTCCGTCTCAAATCGCTTTGGCCGCTTTCCGTAAGCGAGCGAAAATTTTTGATTGAAATGCTCGACGAGCGAGGGCACGTCTTCGAGCCGCTCGCGCAGTGGGGGAAGCTCAAACGGAATGACGTTCAAACGATAAAAGAGGTCGTGGCGAAAGTTTCCCTGCTCGATCTCAAGCTCAAGACGCTTGTTTGTCGCAGCAAGAATACGCACGTCAACTCGCACGCTCGTGCCGCTCCCGACAGGCTCGAAGCGTTGCTCTTCAAGCACGCGCAGAACCTTCGCCTGCACACGCGCGCTCATGTCTCCGATTTCATCAAGAAAGAGCGTCGCGCCGTCAGCCAGCTCAAACTTCCCTTTCTTCGCGGCAGTCGCGCCTGTGAACGCGCCCTTGATGTGGCCGAAGAGTTCCGATTCGATTAACTCTTCCGGTATCGCAGCCGAATTGACTTCGATAAACTGCGCGCCCGCACGCCTTGATTGCGCATGAATCGCACGCGCCACCAGCTCTTTGCCTGTGCCCGATTCGCCGTAAATCAGGACGCGTCCGTCTGTCGGCGCGACCACTGCAATCTGTTTTCTGAGCGCGCGCATCGCCACAGAGTCGCCAATCATCGCGTACTCTTGATTGAGTTCCGCTAGAAGCTCAGCGTTGACTCGCTCAAGCTCTCTCTGCCTGAGAGCGTTGCGCACGGTCAGCACAGTCTTCTCAATCGAAAGCGGTTTTTCGATGAAATCAAACGCGCCGAGTTTCGTCGCGCGCACAGCCGTTTCGATGTTGCCGTGGCCTGAGATGATGACAACTGCGGCTTCCGCTCCCAACGCGCGCAGCCTCTTCAAAGTCTCTAAACCGTCAATGCCCGGCAGCCACACATCCAGCAACACGCAACCGTAAGCGCGCCGCTCAACAGCCTTCAGACACTCTTCGCCCGACGCGACCGCCTCCGTCACGAATCCTTCATCTTCAAGCACGGCGCGCAACGTCTCGCGTATGCCGCGCTCGTCGTCCACTATTAAAATTGATTCAGACATAAAACAAATGTCCGTTGCCCGTAGTCAGTTGTCCGTTGCTTTGAGTATGCCTCATCTTGAGTGTTTATCTTTAGGCAGCTACTTCGCTGTCACGAACAACGGACAACGGACCACTGACAACGGACAGCTTTTCAGACATTCGATACCGGCAGCTCGATAATAAACTTCGCTCCATGCGGGTGGTTGACTTCGGCGCGTATGCGGCCACCGTGGTCCACTATGATGCGTTGGACGATGGCGAGGCCGAGGCCCGTGCCACGCCCGCGCGTTGAGTAGTAAGGCTGAAAGAGTCTTTGCAAATCCTGACGCGGAAAGCCGTGCCCCGTGTCCGTGACTTCGGCAAGGAGCAGGCCGCGCGAAGGGTCGTGTGCCGTAGCGACGGTGATGCGGCGTTCCCCTTCGATTGGAGCGAGAGCTTCAAAAGCGTTGTCTATGAGATTAACGAAGACGCGGCGCAACTGCTCCACATCGAGCATCGCTGTCGGAAGATTGCGTGCAAGCCGCACGTCCATACGCGCCCCTTCCAAACGATCTTCGTAGAGCGTGACCGATTGCTTGACCACTTCGTTTAAGTCGGCAGGTTCTAAACGAGCATGAGGCAGGCGGGCGAAGCGTGAGAATTCATCCACCATAGCCTTCAAGCCCGCGACCTCACGCGTAATCGTCTGCGTGCATTCGTCAACTACGCTTGCCACGCGCTCGCGGTCTGCCGCCCCATCGCCGTTTGAGCCGGACGTTTCATTTGCGCCGTTTCCGTTCGCAGCCCTGTGAAAATATTTGGCGATGCGTTCGGCTGAGAGTTGAATGGGCGTGAGCGGATTCTTAATCTCATGCGCCATGCGCTTTGCAACTTCACTCCACGCGGCAGCCCTCTGCGCCGAAATTAATTCGGTCAAATCTTCCATCACCAGCACGACGGCCCTGCTCTGCTCTGCGCCCGCGCGTAAAGCCGTTGCCGTCAGAGCGACAGGGATTGCCGCTCCTTCCTGTGCGGAATCGAGCACGAGTTCAGTCTGCTCTGTGGCGCGGCCCGTGCGACGCGCGCGGCGCAGGAGTCTTTCGAGCACGGCGCGATCTTCCGCGCTCATAATCTCTGAAAGGCTCAGATTGAAATGCGGCCTGTCGTTCAAACGCAGCATCGTGACGGCGGCGGCGTTAATCGTCGTCACACGATCATTCTCGTCCAAAGAGATAACGCCGGTGGAGAGCGATTCGAGAACTGTCTCGATGTAGTTGCGCCGCTCTTCCAGCGCCATGTTCTTGTCGCGCAACTCTTCCGCGCCCGCTTCGATGCGTTTGCGATTCTCGCCCAACTGCGCCGTCATCTGATTGAAAGAATGAGCGAGCAAGGCGAGTTCATCATCGGCGATGGTCGTCACGCGATGCTGTAGATTTCCGCGCGCCACTTCGTTCGAGGCTTCGGCGAGAGCCATGATGGGCGTGGCAATCCCGCGCGCGAGGTGGATGGCAACCCACGTCGAGGCAAACAGCAGCAGCAACGTCATCAGGCCCAACGTCGAGAGACCCAGCAGACGAACCTTGCGTTGCCTTGCGATCAAGTGCTGGTGCTCAAGGTCAGACTGCGTGATGACTTTGCTCAAATTAGAGTCGCTGTAACGCGCTGGCGCGACGAGCAGCGTGCGATGGTTGCTTAACGGAACAGAAACTACGTCGAATCCCTTTCTGTCCCTCAAGCTCTCATCCATGTTGCCGGAAGCCTTCGCAAGCGCAAGCGATTTATTCAACTCATTCTGCTCGCCGACGGGCAACGCGGCTAAGCTCCTCGCAGACACCTGACCATCCGGTGAAACGATTTCAAGCGCGGCGAGATTTCCCTTTGCGACAAGCTGGGCCAGAAAATTTTCATTCAACGGCTCAGGCTGAGAGTCAATCATCACGCCGAGCATCGCTGCCGCTTCCTGAGCCTTGCGCGCTTGATTGGTCAACGCTTCGTCCTGCAACATCTTCGCTTCTTTCACTACCTCTTCAGGGAAATGGCCGAACCATTTTTCGAGCGAGCGATTCAGGAAGAGATACGAGAAGACAGCCATGGCGACAATCGGCAACAGGCTCACCGAGATGAAATAAACAATCAGCCGCGTCTTGATCTTAGACCCAAGTTGATGCTCGCGCCGCTCGCGCCTCAGTTTGAGAAGGCTACGCACGAGGATGAAAGTGAAGACGATGAAGGCGGCGAAGTTGAGAGACGAGAGCGCGTAGAGCAGCAGCGTATCCGAAGCGGTGTCAGGCGGGATGACCGTCCACAGCCATAACTGCTGCGCGACCAGCACGAAGAGCAGCACCAGCACAAGACCGCCAAGCAGCCACGGTGCGCCTCGCCTGCGCGTCTTGCTCTCTCGCTTCAGATGTTCTCCGGTTGTCTCAACAGGCTCTTTCATAGCGGCGCACTTGAGGATAAGTTTATCACACGTCACAGCATCTTCCGCTTCGCGCGGGTGCAACTCTTTTCGTGTTCAGCTAGAATACGGAAGCGAGGTTTTCAGACGTAATCTTTCCTCTGCTCTCATCCGATGATTTTTTCAGACATCTTCTTCAACGACGTGGGCCGACTCCGTAGCGGCTGGCGTTTTGCGATTTTCATCGGCATCTATCTTGTCGTGTTGCTGATCGCAACCAACATCCTGCAACTCGCTCTATATTTTCTGCTGGGCAATGCTGCCGTTCATTTTCTGGAAGGCTACTGGGGTTGGATAGTGCAGGCGTTGCTGCTCTTCAGCACGGGGGCAGTGGTCGGATGGGCGTGCGGCAGGATTTTTGAAGACCTGCCAGCGCGTGCGCTCGGATGGGCCTTGCATCGCGGCTGGGCGCGCGACCTTTTAATGGGGACGCTCACCGGCATAGCATCGCTTATGCTGGCGGCGTGCATTGCGACCGTCTTCGGCGGCTTTCGTTTCACGCTCTCGCCGCCGGGCATGTTGCAGGCAATCGGAAAGACAGTTCTCTTCTCTCTCTTCGTCTTCATTCTCGCAGCCGCCGCCGAAGAGGTTCTCTTTCGCGGCTATCCTTTGCAGACTCTGGTGCGTGCGCGTTACCGTTGGATTGGGGTGATATTGACATCCATGCTCTTCGCCTCAGTCCATCTGGATAATCCAAACGTCGTGCCCGGCTTTACTTTCATCAACACTACGCTGGCGGGCATCTGGCTCGGAGCGGCTTACTTAAAAACCAGAAGCCTCTGGTTTCCGCTCGGCATACACTGGGCGTGGAACTGGACGATGGGCGCGATTCTCGGACTTCCCGTGAGTGGCATTGACAAGCTCACGCCCGCGCCTCTTCTTCGCGCAAGCGTGACAGGCCCTGCATGGTTGACAGGCGGAAGCTACGGCATAGAGGGCGGCGCGGCCTGCACGGTCGCGCTCATCATCTCCACAATCTTCATCTGGTACATGCCCTTTGTCCGCCCGACAGAAGAGATGTTGAGATTAACGGATCAGGAAAATCCTAAACTAACGAAAGAGCCAATCAGCATCAGAAATGATGAATAAAAAGCTGTCCGTGG
>JBAWGU010000211.1:0-2762 GCA_049593215.1 Pyrinomonadaceae bacterium | reverse complement strand
GGTCATCAACGCTCATCACCCGCCCGCTACCGCAGGCGGTTCTGACATCGAGCTACACTCAATTGCAATTCGCTATAGAGGAACAGAGAGTAAGCGAAAAAAATTTATTCTGACTCTTGATTCTCGTCTGTTCCGTCATGCTGATCTCCGACTTTGATTACGAGCTACCGGAAGAGTTAATCGCGCAGCAGCCTTTACCTAATCGCGACGGAGCGCGGATGCTTGTGCTCGACAGGGCGCGAGGCTCATGGAGCGATTCGCAGTTTGCGGAATTGCCGACGCAGACGCGCGCGGGCGATGTGATTGTCGTCAACAACACTCGCGTCTTTCCCGCGCGCCTTGTCGGAGAGCGCGAAGGGACGGGCGGGCGCGTAGAGCTTTTTCTTGTGCGCGAGATTGAGCGCGGCATGTGGGAGACGCTGGCGCGGACTGCGCGACGTTTGCAAAAGGGGGCGCGCGTCAGTTTTGGCGGCGCGAAGCTGAAAGCGGAGATTGTTGAAACGCTCGCGGAAGGACATCGCGTCGTGCGCTTCGAGTGTCACGGGTCGCTGGAAGAAGCGTTTGACGCAGTGGGCCAGACGCCTCTGCCGCCTTACATCAAACGCCCTACAGGAAATCTTCTGGAAGACAGCGAGCGTTACCAGACAGTCTATGCGAGCGAGCGCGGGGCCATCGCCGCTCCGACTGCCGGACTGCATTTCACGCCGCGCGTGATTGATGAGATCAGAGCGCGCGGAGCACATATCGTAGAAGTCACGCTGCACGTTGGCTACGGCACGTTCGAGCCTGTGCGCGTGGAAGATTTGCGCGAGCACAGGGTTTTGCCTGAGCGTTACGAGATAAGCGTTGAGGCCGCAGACGCAATCAATTCCGCGCGCTCAAGCGGTCATCGCATCATTACTATTGGCACAACGACGACGCGCGCTTTAGAATCTTCTGTGGACCAGACGGGCCGCGTCCGCGCGGGTGCCGGGTTGGCGCAGTTGACCATCACGCCTGGTTACAGGTTTCGCGTCGTGGATGCGCTCTTAACAAATTTTCATCTTCCGCGCTCGTCCCTGCTGGTCCTTGTCGGCGCATTCGCCGGACGCGATCTCGCGCTCAAGGCTTACGCCCACGCGGTTCATGCGCGTTATCGCTTTTACAGCTACGGCGATTGCATGTTAATAATTTAGTGACAGGTGATAGGTGATAGGTGATAAGAGAAAAGCGTTCGTCCTATCACCTATCACCATTTACCTATCACCGCTCTTATGGCTGTCTTGAAGAAAATTCGTTCGCGCTGGTGGTCGCAGGCGGAAGGGTCCGGCGAAGCGGTCGAGAACTATGATGTCGCGCCTTCAATCATAGAGGTGCGCTACGATATGCGGCCACTGACGGTGGCGCAGTTGGATGAATGCTGGCGACTCGACCAGCGTTGCTTCGTTGACGGCGAAGCCTATAGCCGCGACACCTTCGAGTATCTGCTGACCTCGCCCGAATCTGTCTCATACCGCGCCGTCACGCAGGGCGGCACGATGGTCGGCTTCATCATCGGGCTTCTCGAACCCGATCACACGGGACACGTCACGACCGTTGGCGTCGCGCCTGAGCATCGCCGCCGCCGCATCGCGCATCGCTTGATGGAGAAGGCCGAAGACGGTTTTCGCAAACGCGATGTGCGCATCGTTCGTCTGGAAGTCAGAGCCGTCAACACAGGCGCGCAGCAGCTCTACAACAATCTCGGCTATACCGTCACGCAACGCCTCCCACGTTACTATTCAAACGGCGGCGACGGATTGCTGATGATTAAATCTCTGGACTAAGAATCCAAAGCTAAAAAAGTCCAATGTCCAAAGTCAGAGAGTAAACTTTGACTTTGGACATTGGATTTTTTTAGCTTTGGAAGTTGGCTTAACCTTTTCGCAGCTCAGTTAAGACCTGCTTGGCGACGGCTTTGAGAGTGTCGAAGACGCCGACGCCTGTTGATGCGACTGCCTCTATCACAGGCTCCTCTTTGCGTAGAAGCTCTGCGGCGAGGTCTTGGATGGGAATGACGTTTGGAAGATCGCGCTTGTTGAGTTGCAGCACGTATGGAATATTTATCAGATCATAACCTTGCGTGCGCAGGTTCTCTTCCAGATTGTAGAGCGATTCGATATTGGCGTCCATGCGCTCCTCTTGCGAGTCCGCGACAAAGACCACTCCGTCAACGCCCTTCAAAATCAGTTTGCGCGAAGCGTCGTAAAAGACCTGGCCCGGCACTGTGTAGAGATGAAAGCGCGTCTTGAAGCCGCGCACGGTGCCGAGTTCCAGTGGCATGAAGTCGAAGAAGAGTGTGCGATCCGTTTCCGTCGCAAGACTGATGAGCTTGCCTTTGGATTGCGGAGCGGTGGAATCAAAAATGTACTGCAAGTTCGTCGTCTTGCCGCACAGGCCCGGCCCGTAATAGACGATCTTGCAATTGATTTCGCGTGAAGCGTAGTTGATGAACGTCATGGAATTTCGTTTGAAGGATGACCGCTCGGACGAAGTTTCAAGCTCATGGAAGGGCTTGCCGCACGTCGCCACTGGAGACGGTCACTAATTGAATAAGCTGTCTATCTCATCCTCAGAGATTTCAGCAAACTGAAGCGTATCATTCGCGGCATTGCTCGAATCGCGTTTGATCTCTTCAAAGATGTTGGCTAGTTCGGTCGAAACCTGCTTGACTCTCAATTTGACGAGACCCAGACTCGTGCGCTCGTCAAAGACTACGATTAACAGGACGCGCCCAATGATGC
>JBAWGU010000210.1:0-12178 GCA_049593215.1 Pyrinomonadaceae bacterium | reverse complement strand
GGCATACAGACTCTCTCGGCTACGCGCTCGGCTCAATGCTCGGCGGCGGCGTCTCTGCCGTGATTGACCCAAGCATTGATGAGAAGTCCGCCAAGCAAGAAGACCTCGCAAAACTTAATCATCAGTTCGAGCAGGCTGCCGCGCAAGAAAAGACGATGGCGCAGATTGAAGATACACACGCTCAGGCGGCGCAGAGAGCTGCCGCTCTGAATGGCCCGACTCCTGAAGCCAAGAGCGAGCCGCGCTCCTGAAAGAACTCACGGCGCGCATGAGAGTGACGGGCAATAAACTCAACCCGAAAGCGGACCCGCGACAAGGCGAGATTGCCGCGAAGCTCAATATCTCAACGCGGTTCGGCGGTGTGCATTTTAATCCGCAAGCCTTGAGAACTCTGCGCGGTAGCGATGGGGTTGATCGCATGGTTTATACCTCGGTGGAAAACGGTAAGATTTCATCTCGCTATCTGACCGTCGAGGGTGATGAGGGGCCGAAACTCAGTGAGCGCGACGAAAGACAGCTTGCTATTGAGTTGGCGCGTGAGAACCGCCAGAGAGCCGAAGACGGATTGCTGCCTGTGAAGTTCGATGATGCAGGCACAGCGTCTGCGCCCTCTTCGTCTGCGCCTCCGATGCCGGCACCTGGCAATGATTTCACTCCCGTTGGGCGCGAGGTTGATCTTGGCGGCGGTGGTGGCTCGAAGTCGCTCCCCGCGCTCGTTCCGAGCGGAGAGCCGCCCGCAAAAATTACTCCCGTTCCTCGCCCGACAATTCGTTTGGATTCGGGTGGCAAAGTCGGTGGAGGGTCAGGCGACAGCAAGGGCGCGCAGATCAACGCGACGGTGGCGACGGGCCTTATTCGAGACATAGAAGAGGCTCGGACCAATGCGGCGCGTGCGGCTGGCAAAGGCGACCTCGCGCAAAAACGCTACTACTTAAATCAGATGAAGAATCTGTCTGAGGCGGCGGCGCATAACCCGAACCTTCGCGGTGTGGTTTCTGTCGGCGGCGAGAAGGACAGCCAGGGGGATTTCTGGCCTTCGGTGACATTCAATCAAACTCCTGCTCCTGCACAGTCTCGATCTTCAACGTCCCAAACAGCGCAAGGGAGCGGTAAGTATGCGGGTCAGCGCATACCCAAGAAGAACGTCCCTGAGTTCGCGCGGCGTCTCGGCATGTCTCCGCGCGAGGCGTACAGGTATCTTCAAAAAGAAGGGGCCACGATTTACTAAATGCCCTGGCAACCTCAACATCAAGAGCCGAACGTGTCAGACTTATTCGATAAGCCTGCCGCGCTCTCGCCTCTTTCCGATGTCTCGGATTTATTCGAGACGCCCGCGCCGCTGCCCTCAACGCCGCATGAAGTCTCGCGCCTTCTTTTTGACAAGCCGAAGTTCGGGGCTGACAGCGTTAATGTCTCTGACCTCTTCGACCAAAACCCGCACTCGTCCGTCAAGATCATCGAAGACAACATCACGCCTGACGAACAGATCAAGGCTGCTCCTGTGGCTGGTTCCGTCTTTCCTTCCGGCACTCCGCAATATGACGCCCGCGCTGGCGAGCCTCTGAGAGAAGGCCGTCACTATCGCGTGAAGCTGAGAGTTGATAAGACGGACACGCCGGAGACTGTTCTTAGGAAAGGTCTGATTGCTTCTGCTCAAGCTGTGGGCCTGCGCGGAACCGCCGAGGTTGCTGCCGATGAAATGTATGCTGACCTCACGACGCGCGGAGTGACGGGCGCGCGTCACGCGGGAACCGACACGCCTATCTCTTCTGATGATGTGTCACTGCTTCAACGCGACGGCGAAACAACATTCGACCTCTCCGATGATCCGCGCCTCATTCAAATTCTCAACAAGTACATTACGAGCGGGCAGAGCGGGGAGATGTTCGACGAGGACGCAAACGCAACTATTAACCATCGCAACTTGGCGCGCTACCTCAAAGATAAGCCGCTCGCTCAGGGTCTTACTTCCGGCATGGCTTCTGTTGATAGAACGCTCGGCAATGCTGCGGAGATGGTCGGCGTGCCGAAGGCTGATGAGTTTGTGAAGGACGCGAAGCAGGGCAGTGAGATTGCCGCGCACGTTGCGAGAGAAGACCCGGACCAAAGTTTTAGCGCGAACCTCAAACGCGGTGTTGGTGAAGCAATCCCAAAGACGGCAGAGATGATGAGCTTGCAGCAAACGAAAGTGCCGCTCGTTATCTCCGGCGCATTGAACCGTCTTGATGAAGGGAGGGGCGCGGCTGTTCAAGGCGCTGTCGAGGGTGGGTTGATGCAGGCCGGGATGAAGGTCGGGCCTGCGCTCGGCATCGGGCGCGTCGGCAACGCTGCGCTGTGGACTGTTGTTCCGGCAACTATCGCAATCAATCAAGGCGAGAGTCCGTCAAAAGCTTTTGCTTCCGCGCTGCCTTACGGTGTGATGGCTCTCAATGAAGGCGCGCGCCGGAGAGAGTCGCCGCTAACTCTCGGCGAGTTCATCAACTCCGCTCCGTCAGCGCACGTCGAGCGCGCGAACCCTGACGCCCCGCTCGGCTATGAAGAGAACGGTGACGGCACGGTGAGTTTCTTCGTCGAGGCGACGGATGGAAGCGGACGGCTGAAGGTCACGGCCAGACCTGAAGCTGATCGCTCTGTTAGTCTCTCACCGGAAGCGCAGACAGTCCCGAAAGAAAATCCTGCACCTGAGACGCAAGGGAGCATCGCTGCTCAGATGGAAGCTTTAACGGCTGGCCGTCGCCCTGCGGTGCTTATCACGCCCGGCTCGCCTGCGCCCGAAGTGCCTCAAGGCTTTGAGAGTGTCCAGACGGACAAAGGACTTTTCATCTTCGACCCTGAGCAAGTAAATCCCAATTACGTGCGCTGGCTGGCGATGAATGATCGTCACGGCGAACTGCTCGGCCACGTTGAGCCGAAGTCTGAGAAGACAGGCTCATCGGTGACTAATCCGACGACGGGCCTTGTGGATGAGAAGCAAACCGCGCTGCGCGATCTGACTGATGCCTTCTCTGCCGCCGACTCCGAAGCCGTCAATGAAGCTTACGAGCGCGCACGCGCGCAGGGAGCAACTGACGCGGAGATACATGCTGCGATAGGCGGCGCAAAGGCTGACCCGCCTTCGCTGGTTCGGCGTGCGGGGCGCACGGCTCTTGATGTGTGGAACGCGACGCGCTCAATCAAAACGAGCTTCGATTTCTCTGCGCCGCGTAACAGCTTGATTCTCACTCTCACTCATCCCCTGAAAGCTGCTCGCGCGTTCGGTCAATCCGTCAAAGCCTTCGGAAGCGAGAGCACGGCTCAGAAGTACAGAGACGCGATGGAGAGCGACCCGTTGAAAAAGGTGGCTGATGAGTCGGGCTTGGATATGACAGACTCATCCGGGCCTATGTCGCGGCAGGAAGAGCAGTTTGGGAGTGCGCTGGCTGAGAAGGTTCCGGGTGTGAAAGCGTCTGAGCGAGCCTTTCATCAATACCTTAATTCCATGCGCTTCTCGGTTTTCTCAAGCTACGCGCTGACTCATCCGGCGGCGACTCCTGAAGATTTGCAGGGAGTCGCGCGGGCCATTAACTTTTTCACTGGGCGCGGGACATTCGGGCCTCTGGAAAACACTAAAGCCATGCAGGGGCTATCAACTGCCTTCTATGCTCCGCGCCTCACGGTCTCATACGTAGAATCTCTCGCCACTCCGTTTATCGGCACGCCTGCTGCTCGTCGCTTCGCAGCTCGTCACATTGTTCAAGCTGTCGGTACAGGGTTGGCTCTCGGTGCGATGGTTAAGCTGACCTCGAAGCAAACAGGTGTTGACTTTGAGGCTGACCCTCGCTCGTCGGATTTCGGCAAGCTCAAGAGCGGTGATTACCGCATCAATCTTTTTGGTGGCTATAGCGCGCTCGCAAGATATTCCGCACAAGCCCGCAAAGGAGATTGCTGCCCTTCCCGGTATTCGCGTAAGTATAGTTGCTTTTGGCAGCGTTGGACCTGAATTACGCAGGGCTATAAATGAAGATGGGCCAGACCGCATAAGGGTGGCTAAGAAGATCGCAGAACATAAGCTGATGATAGCGGAGGATGCCGCTACCCTGCTCGGTCACATTCAACTCGTTACCGTTGATGAGACAAAGTTAACAAATAGTATCCACTCTACATTAGAGAATAGCCTAGTAGGCGTTGACCCAGCGAGCGCCTTCGAGATACTGACCTACTGGCTGTATATCTGCGCGGAGAACAAGCGTAAGATCACGCGCACGGACGTTGTTGAGCGTATTAATAATGTCGGGCGATTCATTGCGGAGTGCGCTGCACATCACCGCGAATGGTTCACCTCAATTCTACCCATTGAGGACGAAGTGATTTCAGCCGAGACGCAGGATAATTTGGCTGAAGAGTTTTACCAAGGTGTTTCGGCTCGTTACGACCATATTCTCGCCGAGCTAGATGTTGTACGTTCGAATAAGCTCAAAGAAATTGCTCGACTTTTCGATGACAGGCGTGTAGTCATTATTCACGCTGCCTCTGGGCAGGGTAAGACTACACTTGCATATCGTTACCTGCATGATTTCTTTCCACAACAATGGCGCTTTCGTGTGCAATCAATTGGCAGCCGCGAACATGCAGCAAGCGTAGCCCTTGCCTTGACTGCGCACGCTGATGCTATCGGTGTACCGCTCGCTGTGTACCTTGATGTCTCGGCTCAAGATCGAGATTGGGCCGAACTGGTTAAGCAATTGGCCGTGCAATCTAACATTCGTGTGCTTGTCACTATTCGGGAAGAAGACTGGCGGCGCACCAGCATCTCAGGCACGGAGCTTCAGTTCCACCAGATCGAATTGTCCTTCGATCAGGATGAAGCACGAGAAATCTACGAGTCACTTAGTAGTAGGCACACCCCAATGAACATTCTCGATTTTGAAGAGGCTTGGCATAAGTTCGGTGAATCAGGTCCTTTAATGGAGTTTACGCACCTCGTCACCCAAGGCGACTCTTTACGAGAGAGGCTCTCACAGCAAGTCATGCGTCTTCAGAACGAGGTACGCGAAGGAAGACTTACTGCAACTGAAATGGAGCTTCTGCGATTGGCCGCCGTCGTTTCAGCTTTTGAGGCGCGCTTGCAGATTAAACCTCTAGCTGCACATCTGAACCTTCCTGCTCCGCAAGGTACGTTGCAGTTATTTGAGAGGGAGTATCTGCTTCGAGTTAGCGCCAACGGTTCCCTTCTGCAAGGTCTGCATCCCATACGTTCCGCGATGTTGTCGGAATTATTGGATGATCCAACCTTTGCCCCTTGGTCTGAGAGCGCCAGTACCTCCTTACCGTTCATCGAAGAAACAGATATTGAAAGCTTTCTTCTTTACTCCTTCTCGCGTCGGCAAGATGAAATCACCGACTTAATTCGTTCCCTTGAGCTATACCAGCCGGAGAAGTGGGTTGCGATTGCAGGCGTCACGCGCGCTTTAATTTGGCTTGGTATGGCCGAGTACGTTAAGGCAAACGATGAGTTGATCACTGACGCCTTTGCAGAATTTGGCAATGGATGGTCACACTTCTTGGATTTTGACATCGCCGGTGTAGCTACTGGGATTGCGGCATCATGGTGGAAGGATTTAGATTTTATACCAGAAGAGGCAAAGCATAAGATAGAGGCACTTCAAGCGCGTCAAACTGATAAGAGAGAAGTATTTGCCCGCGCAATGCGATGGTTATCAAATCGCACGATAAGACCTGCTCGACCAGCAACGGACAGAGATTGGATAGGAGTAGGAGAAACGTTGTTGTGGATCGGCAAATTAAGTGTTAAATGGAGACTATCAGAGTGGTTACCAGAAGCGGAACTCGATGATATTTGCGATGCGCTGCCAATAGATATTCTAGCCACTTTCGTCATCGGTATTACGAGCCTCAACAATAATGAGGAAGAGAGCGGCTTTCTTCGTAGTTGGTTTGAGAAAAGCCGTCAACGCTTAGTTTCACGCTTTCGCACCGAGACACAAACGCTATTACTTGAAGATGATGGTAGTAAGCTTAAGATACACTTTTTGTTCACAATGTTGAACCCCGAATCTGATGATGCTGGTCCGTTAGAGAAAGCCCGCAAAGCAGAAAACCATTTCCATTATGAAGCTACGACCCGCATTGAACTGCTCAGAAGGCTGCTGCCGGATCGGGAGGAGTATGGGAGCCAAGGCTATGGGCATATACTGTGGGAAGGTTTTCTTGAGTACGACGAAACGGTTAAGAGCATTCCGCGAGCAAACCTGCCTCTCTTTGAACTAACCTCGATCAATGCAACATTCTCGGGAATCGCGAACCAAAATTTCCGCTCGGAGACTTGGCAGCAATATAACGATGAGGTCTGGCAATTGAGAGAATCAGTCCTTGCTTGTTTGAGGCAATTGTCACGCGGCCTTGAGATATATTTTCGCCGTCAAAGCGTAATCAAGCTACTTGGCGAACCAGTTAATGCTGAGCAGTGGGATGAGTGTAAGGAATCGCTAAACAATCCGCCCTTGCTACCCCTAACCGCAGTCGATGAGTGGGGCTTTACAGATGAAGCGACAAGTGATTCCCTTAACGAAGGATTAATAGGTAAGTCGCCGGTTATCGGTCGTAACTGGCTTGCTGTGCAGAAGTATAAGCCTTTTCTCAAAGCGTTCCGTGAGTACACACGCACGCTTTCAAACTTCTTTAGGCAGGCAGTTGAGGTCATGACCTTCAACCCATATCTTGGAAGAGGTGGAAACAGCACTGAGGTTTTAAGAATGGCTGAGTCGCTCGGAATGAATCTGCGCTCTCCACAACTTTCAACCTTTAATCTATCTGACTGTATCAAGAATCTCTTCCGATTCCAGCAGGCGTCAAGAAGACTGCTCGCGCTTTTTCGCAGTGGCGATGATTTCAAGCGCCTCGCTAAGGAAGAGCAGAAAGTTTTTTCCAACCTCTGGAGTATGTGGTACTTTTTCGCGCTTACTCCTAAAAAGGTAATGCAAAACGCTGCTGAAGAGGCTGCGCGTGAATCATCAGGGTTGATACGAACGATTAGACTTGATTTGAAACAGAAGTTGCGACGGCTTTCTTCTGATACGCTCCAAATCGAGATCGCTTCAGAGAGTATTTTGTGGGATGAGACCTCAGCTCTGTGGATGACGATTGATGCACATGACGCTTGGGACGTCCACAGCGCATTACCTGATGTTATAGATGCGATCAGAGGAGCAGTAAGTAAAGTACGTGCGACGGATTTGCGTCGGTACGTACTTGACTTCCACTATCCGTATATTGTGATTGTGCCACTGGTGCGTGGTAAATACATTAGCCCTGTTGCGTGGCGCATTAGTCTGCCAGTTATTCTAGAGGGCGACTCTCCCGGATTATCTTGGTGGAATTACGCGCAACATGAGATTCCATCCAACGCCTTAGAAGAACTCAGAATCGAATCTTGGAGCGTGCCAGAACTGTCAGTTGCCGCTGATTTACTTCAATCTACGGTGGCACTATTTCAACTCGCCGGACACCTTCGGGATTTTCGACGATTGCCTGAACTTGATGAGCAAGGTATTGAGCAACTTAAGTTGCACTTAGACCGCGTGAATAAATATTTAGGTGAATCACTGACAGTATTACTTAATTCAGAGATGAGTATCGTCAACGCTTATGATGTGCTAACGCCCTCAGAGCGTGAAGTGCATCCTGCCCTCGTAGAAGCACGACATGCGGTCGCCGATCTGCATAAACTCGTTCTGCCGCGTGAAGATTTCGATGGTCAAGTAATAATGAAACTAAGCGATTTAATAGAATGGGCTGATCGCCTAGAACATGCTCCTTCGCAAGCAATGCTAGTATCACTTAAGTGGACTTCAGACGTACTGGATCGAGTGGGAAGCCAAGCATGACCGCTATGAGTCTGGAGACAAGTGTAATTAAATAATATGCTATGTGACCCCCTATTTCGCTAGTTGCCTTACTTCCGGTTTTCACTCAGGCGTTAGTTAAGGAGCGGGATGCCGTGCTCATTCCGTTCATTTGCCAGCGTTCAGTGAAAGACATGTGCGCAATGAGAGGCCGTTAGCTAAATCCGGTTTGCTACTTGTTCCCTATCAAAAAAGGTAAGAGTGGCTGTAGCATTAGAAGTGGATTATCTTTCGATGCCTCGAACGCCGTTTGAATCATCTTTGCCCACACATCACTTCGGTACGAGAGTTCAACTCGCCCGTAGATACGCTGGTACGGCGGAGTGCGTGTATCAATAGCTGGGTCATGCACACGAATTACTTCTTTCCGAGACCACCCTTTGCATTTAGCAATGTAGCAAAGCTCGCCATGTAGTTCGAGTTCTAAAATTGGCGAATCACCTGAACGGTTTTTCTCAATGAATATTAGCCCTGCCAGCCCATCTCGCCAAATAAATTCTGGCTGAAGGATGCTCTCCGGTATCTTAGTGGCTATACGATACTCGTCATCTCGCGCGATCCCGACTTCAACTTTGCCTGACGGAGAATCCATAAGTGAGATAATGACACGAAGGTTCGTCAACATTGGGCGCAATGCAGTCTCTTCAGGCCAGTCTAACTTGATTTCAGACGGTATTCTTAGATTGACGTTCGTTGCAGTACGCTTTACTTCTAAGCCCGTAACATTCTCGTAGAAGAGTATAGAGCCAATTTTTTCTGACCCGCTCTGGGTAGGTCGCCATATCTCTACTTGCTTTTCTTCCATAGAAGATGAGTCCTTAAATCCCTTATTTCCTGAGATTCTACAGCCTTATGTTACTTCCTCCATATATTTTTATCTTTAGCATAATCGAGACGGAACAGTTGAACATTACCACAATAGTCACAAGCCAGAATTAGCCACGAGCTAAGGTGCATACCACGAAGGCCGAACCTAGCTAATTCAGGATACTCACCAGTCCTGTTTGTTTCGGGCGATTCATCAACAATCGGTTGATAGAGACCGACGCCACAGTAAATACAGGTTTGTGGTACTGATAGATCAATATGATGGGCATTCACTTTAATTCTCCTAATTATAGCTTCTACTGCCTTCGCCACCTCATTAGCATCCCTAAAGCGTCGCTGATTAGGGTCAGCAACGATCATCCCGTCCAACAGATCGTAGATGAAGAAGATCGCTGCATCTTTTCTGGTGCTGATAAGATTGTACTGCTGATTTCTGTGCCTTTCTCTTGAGAAGATTCTTCCGGCGAACATCCAGTAGAGTATCTTGCCCAAGGAATAAACATCTGCCGAAGCATCTGCATCAACATTAAGACCATCCTCAAGTTCCGGTGCCATATACCATCGCGCCCCAACTGCCTCGTCTACCTCAGTGAGGCGCTCCTCTTGGTCGGCGAGTAGGCAGAGGCCGAAGTCACCTACGACTGGAGTGCGTAGGTCTTCCTTCAGAAAGATGTTATCCGGTTTCAGGTCTCTGTGAATAACACCTTTACTGTGTGCGTGGCCGACCCCATGACAGATCGCAAGGAAAATGTTAAGACGCTCAATATCCGAATAGTCAATCACCTTCCCATTCGCCAGAGAGCCTCCCGAGCAATACTCCATCACAAGATACGGATGCTCGTGATTAATATTGTGCCGGATTACCTTTAGGACATTTGGGTGTGATAGATTCAAGCCAGCACTTATCTCTTGCTTAAAACGCTTTAGTCGATTCGGGTCACTCTTCCTAATAAGCCGTTTCAGAACGAATAGCTCACTGTCTCTACTACCCTCTTTTTTGACCAGATAAGTCCAAGCCTGCCCCCCTTGTAATAAATCCCTAACTACTTCCCATTCATCAAAACGCTTGCCCATGATTTAATTCCCCTGCTAGTGATACGCTTATTTTACCTTCTATCTAAGAACTCGAGCCGCGCGGCTGCGGATCCAATGCGTTCTGTGTATAGGTACTTTCTCATAAATATCCGGAAAGCGGGGGGTGAAACTTTTCAAAAAAACCGCTGCTTCATAACTTCATCAGGTATTTATAAGATGAGTTCTCTATTATTTTGATCCAGCTTTTTCTAACAGACTAACAACATCTGGACAACCCGCCAACAATGCTTGTTGTAGTGCTGTCCATTCACCTTTATCCCTAGATTAACATCGGCACCCAGCCGGGGACTGTGGAGAGATTTGCTGGCAGGTTCGTTGAACATATGAAGAAGCTTGTTCCTAATTCAGGAGAAGGGTTGGCGCAAGAAGCAGTCGCTCCCGCCCAAACCATTGAGCCTACATCGGAGAAACACGAAGCTCAACAGGGTGTACGTAGGACTAAACTCAATATGAACGTCGCCAATCAACGATGGCATTGTCGCTCTCTATATCTTGATGAACCTCATTTGCCATTGACCATTACTGGCTGCTTCACTTGTGGATGTTGGTAAGGTAGTAATTCTCTATGTTGCCATCGTAGTTATACACAACGGCTAAGAACCAACCAGTATGTCCGACAGCTTCAGCCTTGCCTCCCGACTGTGGCGAAGCAGTCGAAGGAACTAAGTCAACAACAACGAGCCGTCTGGATTCTTTTCTTGTCGGCACGTCTGAAGCAAAGTGGGTGCCGAATATTTCATCAATCGTTGAGATGGGTACAGGCCCGTAAGTCTGAATCACTCCTTCGTCAATAGCTCGTAAACACACATCTCTGCGCTCCTTCTCAGACTTGGCGGCCTCATAGAGTCGCTTCAACTCCGTAATTGACACCGGCTCTTTCCCGTCAAAACGCCTTGACCCTCCTTTGTGAATATTTGAAAGATGGTAGTCCTGTATCGTCCCATTGTGGTCATAGTTAAAAGCCATGTACCAACCAACATCTGAAATTGCCATTGGCCTTCCATCTGGGTTTGGTGGAACGGAAACTTGAGGAGCGAACAAAATCATGTGGCTGAGGATGGTCTCTTTCGATGTTGGCAACTCCGAAGCAAACTGAGTGCTAAAGGTTTCATCAATTGAAGAAACAGATCCTCCCTGATGAATCATGCCTTCATCAATGGCTCGCAAACATACAGCCCTCCGCTCGTACTCGGACTTGGCATCCTTATAAAGCTGCTTTAATTCTGCGATTGACACGTTCTGTTTTTTCTCCTGACGATTCAGTTCGGGTGTGGCAGTCTTCTGCTCACTCTGTTTTTGAGCAGCAGCACAGCAGAATAGAAACACAAGGCTAATCGGCAGCATTATTCGCAAACATGTTTGGTTCATCTTGACCTCATCTTCCCGCTATCTTCTTACAAGTTGAGCACCACATTGTATTTGGATAATCGCTCAAGTACGGAGGAGAGTCTTGAATGTAAGCTATTTGCGGCCCCAGATATTTAGCCTGATCGCTATTATAATTCATCCACGCATAACTATGAGTGCTTGGGAAGTAGACAACATAGTTATAGTGACCGCCGTTCTTCCCGTTCCAGATTGAATCATTTGGGATACGGCCATTCTTCGGATCAGGCTTAGGGGTCGATCCACGCCAGATGGGATTCCAGTCTCCCTGCTTTGCAAATACAAAATTTCGACAGCATCTTGGACATTTTCGGGAGCGTGCGAGTGACTCCTGAAGGTAACATTGTGTACCCGGAGCAGTCTCAGGGTAAATGTCGCCATATCCTTGATAAGAGTTACACAACCCAATACATCCTTCGTTTAACCTTTTCTTTACTTCCTCTGGTAGCTGCCCGCCCCGTGGAGTCATTTTCCTCTCTAGCTCTCCCCTGTTGATCTCAATTCTAGCCCTGCCATTTCGACCCAGAGGAGCTAATCTCTGCAAGCCGAAAGGATCAACATCCAGCATCGGCCTGTTATCTAAATATGCATACTTGTTCAGTCCACCTGCGAGACCAAGCGGGTCTTCGCTGATAAACCTTCCCGCCTGCGGGTCATAGAACCGAGCACGATTATAGAGCAAAGCGGTGTCGGGGTCGCGCTCACGGCCAGTATAACCATATCGAGTGCGCGTGCTGCCCGTGCTATTGCCGAATGAATCATAAGCAACCTGCTCGACCAAGTTGCCGCTTGAATCAGTCAACCCGGAAGTTGAGCCAAGATGGTCACTCAGGAAATACGAGACTCCGGTGGTTGCGCTCGTCTGCCGCAGATGATTATCAAGTCCCAAGTCGTTCAGGTAAGAGGTCTGAATTGACCCGCTCGCATTCAGGTCCAGCAACACATCTTGACCATCGTAGATGTATCTT
>JBAWGU010000209.1:0-2927 GCA_049593215.1 Pyrinomonadaceae bacterium | reverse complement strand
CTGTTAAGCCTGCGTTCAATAAGCCTGATCGTCACATCGCTTTCGATGACGAAACCCTGCGTGACGGCTTGCAGTCGCCTTCCGTGTGCGACCCGCCGATTGAGAAGAAGCTTGAGCTTTTGCACTTGATGGACGCGCTCAGCATTGACACTGCTGACATAGGGCTACCGGGCGCGGGCGGAGCGCACGCCGCCGGAGTTGAGCGTCTCGCGCGAGAGATTGCGGATAAGAAATTAAAGATTCGTCCGAACTGCGCGGCGCGCACGCATCGCAACGACATCATCCCGATTGTCGAAATCTCGCAGCGCGCAGGCATCTCCATCGAAGCCTGCACCTTCATAGGCTCTTCGCCAGTGCGTTTCTATGCGGAAGACTGGACGCTCGACAAGCTTCTTAAATTAACGGAAGAGGCCGTCACCTTCGCCGTCAAAGAAGGTCTGAGTGTGATGTATGTGACGGAAGACACGACGCGCGCCGACCCTGAGACGATTCGCGCGCTCTACACGACTGCAATCCGTGCGGGCGCGCGTGCTGTCTGCGTCTGCGACACCGTTGGGCATTCGACGCCGGACGGAGCGCGTGCGGTCGTCTCTTTCGTCAGGAAGATTATTGATGAGCAGGGCGAGCGCGTGCGCCTCGACTGGCACGGCCATCAGGACAGAGGGCTTGGCGTGATTAATTCAATCGCGGCGATTGAGGCTGGCGCGGATGAAGTTCACGGCTCTGCCTTAGGAGTCGGCGAACGCGTCGGCAACACGCCGATGGACCAACTGCTCGTTAATCTCAAGCTGATGGGATGGATTGATAACGACCTGTCGCGTCTGGGGAAATACTGCGAAGTGGCGGCGGAGTCGTGCGGGTGGACCATCCCGAACAACTATCCCGTCTTCGGGCGCGACGCTTTCCGCACGGCGACGGGCGTTCACGCGGCGGCTGTGATTAAGAGTTACAAGAAAGGCGATCCGGGATTGGCAGACCTTATTTATTCAGGCGTGCCCGCAGGACAGTTCGGCCTCAAGCAGAAGATTGAGATTGGCCCGATGAGCGGAAAATCAAATGTCATCTACTGGCTCGAATCGCGCGGCATAGAAGCAAGCGAAGAACGCATCACACGCATCTATGAGCACGCCAAGCAGTCGCCTTCAGTGTTAGAAGAAGAGCAGGTCATGCAACTCGTATAAAGAAGTGATGAGTGATGAGTAATGAGTGATGAGCAAAGAGCTTTTCACGCATTACTCATCACTCATCACTCATCACTCATCACTGCCTTTATGTCTTCCGTTACGATTACAACAGAGCAGGTTGTGCAGGAGCTTCTGGCGGAGGCGCGTGTGCGGCGCGCGTTCAAATATTTTGAGGAGCGTGCTGCTGAGATTACGGAGGAGCAGATCAGGATTTGTTCTATTCCCGCGCCGCCGTTTGGTGAAGGTGAGCGCGCGAAATATTTTGTTGAGAGATTTCGTGAGCGCGGCTTGAGCGACGCGAGCGTGGATGAAGAGGGCAATGCCGTTGCTCTGAGAAAAGGGAGAAGCCTTTCGCCGCTTATCGTCGTCAGCGCGCATCTGGATACTGTCTTTCCGCCGGGCACGGATTTCCGTGTGCGCCGTGAGCATGGCAGGTTGCTTGCTCCGGGCATCGCGGATGACGGTTGCGGGCTGGTGGCTTTGATTGCGCTCCTGAATGCTATGGAAGCGTGCGGGATTGAAACCGATGGCTCCGTTCTTTTTGTCGGCACGGTCGGGGAAGAAGGCGAAGGGAATTTGCGCGGCGTGCGCCATCTCTTGACGCGGGGCGTGTGGGCCGGACGCGTTGATTCCTTCATCAGCTTTGACGGCCCCGGCGTTGAGCGCATCACGCACGCGGCTCTGGGTTCGCGTCGTTATCGCGTCTGCTTGCGAGGGACGGGCGGACATTCGTGGGGGGATTTCGGCGCGGCGAATCCTGTGCATGGGTTGGGCCGTGCGATAGCGCGACTCGCCGCTTATCCTGCGCCGCGAGAGCCGCGCACGACCTTCAATGTCGGGCGCATAGAAGGCGGCGCGAGCGTCAACGTCATCCCGCGCGAGGCGCGCATGGATGTTGACCTGCGCTCCGCTTCGGCTGAAGAATTGAGAAAGCTCGACGCCTATTTTCGGCGCGCGGTGCGTGAGGCTACAGATGAAGAGAATGCTGCGAGGCGTGCTGGCGATCCTCCTTTAGAACTCGATCTGAAGCTGATTGGCGACAGGCCGAGCGGCGAGACGCCTGTTGGTTCAAACATCGTGCGCCTCGCAGTAGAAGCCACGCGCGCTCTCGGCTCGCGCCCGCGCCTTGATCGTTCGTCAACTGACTCAAACATTCCAATCTCTTTAGGCATCCCTGCCATCACGCTCGGCGCAGGCGGCGCTTCGGGAAACTCGCACACGCTCAACGAATGGTTCGACCCGCGCGAACGTGATGCGGGACTCAAACGCGCCCTGCTCGTGCTGCTCGGCCTTGCTCAGCTTGCATAAGCCAAAGGCGAAGAAGCTGTAGGGCCGTCCTTTAATCTTTACGGTTGCCTTTTACCTTAATACTTTTGTCTTAATTCCTCTGCGCCCCGAATCTGCACACGCTCGGTTCGCATCTGCGCCCGCGCACCGCTAAATTTGGTGCGCGCACGCCTTATCTCTGCGCGCCCGCGCCGAATCTTTGCACGCGCACGGCGAAATTTTGCGAGCGCACGTCTCGCCTGTGTCCATGCACGCCTCGCCTACGCTCATGCACGGCTTGTCTCTGCACGCGCACGCGGAGTCTCTGCACATGCACGGCTCATCTATGTTCGCGCACGCTGACTAATTTAACGTTAGTTCGACATAAGGAGCGAGCGACAAGAAAAGCCCCGAAGGGGCGCGATTCAATAGCACAGGGCATCGCCCTGTGACATCGCAGGCCAAGATGCAGAAGCC
>JBAWGU010000208.1:0-2184 GCA_049593215.1 Pyrinomonadaceae bacterium | reverse complement strand
AAATGAACTCTATGATGCGACGCTTGCGCTTGTTTATCCGCAGGCGTGCGCTGTGTGCGGCGCAAGCGTTGAAGCGCGCTCGGACGGAGTTGCTTGCGATAAATGCTGGCGCGCGACGCGAATCATTGATGGGAGTGAAACACTCTGCTGGAAGTGCGGCGAGGTGGCGCGCGGAAGCGTGCCGGAAGAGAAGCGCGAGTGTGTGCGCTGTCGCCGTTGCGATGAAGCGGAGTTTGACGCGGCGCGTGCGTGCGGCGTTTATGAGAAAGCTCTGCGCGCGTCTGTGCTGGCCCTGAAGCGCGAGCCGTATGTTGCGCCGCGTCTCGCGCGTTTGCTCTGCGAAGCGCAACGCCGCGCGCCGCTTGGGCGGGCGACGCTTGTGATTCCCGTCCCGCTTCATCCTGAGCGAGAGCTTGAGCGCGGATTTAATCAGGCAGTCTTGCTCGGGCGCGCGTTGTCGAAGTTGTCAGGACTCGCGTTTGATGAATGGAGTCTTGTGCGCGCAACGCACACGGAGCGACATCGCGCAGGCATGGACGCTCGCTCGCGGCGCGAGAGTGTCGAAGATGCTTTCGAGATTGAGCGTCCGCGCCTCGTCAAAGATGAAAGCATTCTGCTTGTTGACGATGTTTACACGACCGGCGCAACCGTTTCTTCATGCGCGAAGGCTCTGAAGCAGGCGGGCGCGCGGGAAGTTTTTGTGCTGACTGTGGCAAGACCGCTAAGGGATATTTAGAGCGTCAAAGAAAACTGTAGGGGCAGGGCTTGTCCCTGCCCGCTCAATTTACAGAAGAATTCAAACAGGATGGACAGGATAGACAGGATAAAGAAAATGATTGACTCATTGGTTCATTTACTCATTGGCTTAATGAATCAATGAGTAAATGAGTTAATGCTTTATCCTGTCTATCCTGTCCATCCCTGTTAATTTTTCTTTCGCTATCATGCGGGCAGAGGACTTGTCCCTGCCCCTACATCATTGCGCCGAAACTTCAGCATGAACGAAACAGCAAACTCAAAGTTAAGAAGTAATCAAAGTTTGACGCGCGTCCTGTCTCTGCTGTCAAAACGCGACTGGCTGGTAGTGGCATGGACGCTGGCGATCAAAGCTTTGCTGTTCGTCTTTGCTGTGAAGAGCTATCAGGTGCTTGAGGATAAGCGCGTAGTGGGCGGGCGCGGGTGGCTTGAGCTTTGGAATCGCTGGGATGCTTTGCACTATCAGAAGCTGGCGCAGTTTGGCTACAGCGCGACGGGCGAGATGCGGCCTTCGATGGTCTTCTATCCACTGTTTCCCTGGCTCATGCGATTTTTGACAACGCTGACGGGCGACTATCTCGTCAGCGCACTTCTCATCTCCGGCGTCGCGTCCGTTGCCGCCGCCATTCTTTTAAGGCGACTTGTCAGGCTGGATTATCCTTCGATCATCGCGCAGCGCGCGGTCTGGTTTCTCTTAATTTTTCCGACGGCCTATTTTCTGCACATAGGCTATACGGAGAGCCTGTTTCTCACACTGGCTCTGGGCTGCATCCTTGCTGCGCGAAAGGAACTCTGGTGGCTGGCCGGTCTGCTCGGAGCCTTAAGCTGCATGACGCGCGCGACCGGTTTAGTGCTTGTGCCGACGCTCTGCGTTGAGGCCGCGCACCAGTTCTGGATAACGAAACGCTGGCGCTGGCAATGGCTCTGGCTGTTGATTGTGCCATTAGGCTTTGGCGTCTATCTGCTGGTCAACCTGCACGCCGCAGGCGATGCGTTCGCGTTCCTGCCAATCAGGAAAGAGTTTTTCTATATCTCGCTCTCGTGGCCGTGGGTGGGAGTGAGCGAAGCCATCGGCGCGCTGGGTCGCACTCCCGCGCAAGCGGAGATGGTCGGGGCGCAGGAACTCTTTTTTATCACGCTTGGCTTTATCTGCACGATTGCGAGTTGGATCAAACTGCGTCCGCTCTACGCCACGTGGATGACCTTCAACTGGCTGCTCTTCACCAGCGTCACTTTTGTGGCGAGCGTGCCGCGCTATACCCTGACACTGTTTCCCCTCTTCATACTCTTCGCCATGCTCGCCGCCAGCCGCTTCTGGAACGCAGTCATCACAGTCTGGTCGCTGCTCTTCCTTGCTCTCTTCTCAACCCTCTTCGCGTGGGGGCGCTGGGCGTTCTGAAAGGCAAGGATGAAGGCGGAAGGATGAAG
>JBAWGU010000207.1:0-9470 GCA_049593215.1 Pyrinomonadaceae bacterium | reverse complement strand
AAGGTGCGATCTCATGCGCGATAGGTCAAAACGCTTTGTAGTGCGAGAGCGGCTTCGTGCCGAAGTGGCGAGGTGTGTCTGAACTGTGCTTGACACAATAGCCTGCTTCATAGATGTTGCAAAAATTACTTCTCCGGTATAATCCACCTTTCTCTATCATTCTACAATCATTCTCAGAGATAAATCGTGAAGCATAATTCCTCGCCTTTTAAGTGGCGACACTTTGAGCCATCGTTCATCCTCTTGTGTGTCCGATGGTACTGCCGCTATCAACTTTCTTATCGAGATCTGGAAGAGATGATGCATGAGCGCGGGCTTGCTGTAGATCACTCAACTATTTTCAGATGGGTCCAGAGATATGCGCCTGAGATCAACAAGCGCGTCCGTCAACATTTGAAGATGAGCGGCACGTCATATCGTGTCGATGAGACCTATATCAAAGTTGGAAAGACGTGCAAGTACCTATACAGAGCTGTTGATTCATGTGGGAATACTATTGAATTCATGCTCTCAGCTAAACGTGATGTTTCTGCGGCAAAACGGTTCTTTAAGAAGATAATGAGAGCGGATCATCGGAGACTTCCATTCTCAATTTCAGTTGATAAGAATGCAGCTTATCCTGAAGCATTCGCTACTTCACAAAAAGAGAAAGTGCTTCCTCATGATTGTAAATTAAGGAGGGTAAAATATCTGAATAACATCATCGAACAGGATCATAGATTCATCAAGAAACGGGTGCGTGCGTGTCTGGGCTATCGCTCATTTGATACCGCCGAGCGAACACTACAAGGGATTGAAGTAATGAACATGATAAGGAAGGGGCAGCTAAAGAGAATTGGTAGAGATGACGTGCAAGGGCAAGCGAAGTTTATCGCTAGCTTGTTTCAAGTTGCAGCATAGATGAGAGACATTAATGACCTTCTAGCGCCTGAAATAATTCTCGCAACACAACCTCTTATGGGTGATTATTTGCATCATCTACTGTAAGCCCTTCAGCGGCTGCCGCAGTTTTTAGATTCTTATCGGAGCAGATCATTGTCAGCATCGGCCCAACAGGCGCTGTAGTCCCCAAGGCGGCGTTTGCGGCCAAAAGCTCGCTATTGATGGTCAGGGCCGTAGCGAGCTGGACGGCGTCGTAGCCCCTTAACGTATATGTCTCCGCAAGGTTCATGGCCGAGGCGATAATCAGGTCTGTGATCTCGATAATGTTGTACTGTCTGGCGTAGTCGAGGCGAAACTCACCGATCGCCTTGGAAGCGTCTGCCCTGGTGGTGGATCCCTGAGAGACTCGCTTGTTGATCCCGGCGATGACCTCCACGCCGGTGATTTGCCCAATGTAGATTCCGTTGTTAACGCTCGGGTCGGTAAGCCCCTGAACCCACGCTGTGCCGACCTCTGCTACATATCTTTTGACGAGACCGCTCGAGTCGAAGAAGTAGATGGCCACTTAGCCGCGGTCCTCCAGAATGGTTTCGGAGACCGGCTTGCCTTGAACCACGATCGGCGTGCGGTTCTGGTAGGGAGTGAAATCAGTGATAGGCTCTTTGATCTCCTTCAGCAGGCCCATCTCTAACAACCTTTGCTTGAGTTTTTCTTCGACCAGCGCCTCTAACGCTTTGCGTGCTGGTTCATTATCCGGGTCTATAGCAAGCACTCTCTTGAACACTTTGATTGCGCTGTCTATGTCGACTTGGCCGGACTCGTTGACGTACTGCTGGAGATCTAAGCCGGCGAGTTTGGCCGCGTTGGACGAGGAGAGCCATCCCAGTTCATGGATTCTTCGGGCAAACTCAACGCGCACCAGGTCGGAGCTTACTTCACTTAGCCACTCTCCTACGGGCAGCATGGCGTTAAGGAGATCTTCCTCCGTGAACGCCTCATCCTCTTGGGCCGGATCAACGCCCTCGTATAATTTGGCGCGGCACTCGGCGAGCTTTTCTACCAGGTCCTCCGTGTGAAGTGGATTCTCGTCGGTGGAAGACGCGGCGAACTTGCCGAGGGTCACTTCCATCCACCGCCGCCACTGCTCCAACTCATCCTGCACTGTCTTGAGACCCTTCGCTGCATCTGGATAGTTGGGATCAAGCTCGAGTACTTTGATGAATTGCCTGGCGGCGGCCACCCTGCGTCTCAAACCCCAGTAGACGAGGCCGAGGTTATAAACTGAATGTGCGTCCAAGGGGTTGTAACTGAGTGCCGTCTTGAAGGCTGATTCGGCCTCCACGAGCAGCGAGCGGTTGGCGGCGTCCTCGCCACCTGCCTGGGCCTGTGATTGGTAGAGCTTCAGGGTTGCGGCACCTAAGAGCTGGTACGTCTCTGCCATGGCGAGGCGTACTTCTTCATCGATATTCTTTGAAGAGATCTGCGACAGTTGTTCGCGCACCACGTCTTCACCGAAAGATGCTAGGCGTTTGAAAATCTCCCTGGCCTCGCTCGTACGCTCTGCGTTCAGATAGGCCACCCCCCAGTTGGAGAGCGCGATGATATTATCGGGCTTAGCCTTTACGGCCTCCTTGAATCCCTTTATTGCTTCCGGGAGATTTCCGATCTGGGTGTATAAATACCCGATGAGGTTGCGAACCGATGGGTTTTCGGGCTCCACCTTCAGCCACTTCTTATAGGTCGCTATTACTTTGAGGTAGTACTGCCCTCGTTCAGTAGGATTTTCCTCCCCGAGCTTGAAATACAATTTGCCGAGCTGCTCGTACGCCTGGGTGAACTCCCTGTGCTCGGCTATCTCCGCGTTATATGCGGCGATAGCTTCGTTGGTTTGCCCCAGCTCGCTGTATACATAACCCAGGTAAAAATTGGCATGGGAATCATGCGGGTTGAGTTCCAGGGCTTTCTTGAGGGGGTCTATGGCGTTTTGGTAGTCGCCGGCCAGCATGCGCGTGGTGCCTAGGAATAAGTGAGCCATGTCGTTATGCTGGCCAATGCCGATAGCTTCTTCAAAGGCGTGCGCGGCCTGCTCCATGTCCCCCGCGTAATGGTAGGCCATGCCCATCATGATGAACTCACCCTGAAGCATCATGGGATCCGGTTTGAGGTCGATTACTTTTTGGAAAGCAGCAACGGCGTTTGGCCAGTCCTCCTGCTTCATGTACTGACTGGCTTGGTAGTGGGCCTCCTGAATGGGCGTGAACTTACTGCGATCGCGCGTCACTGGGCCGTCGGGGAAATCAATCGTTACTAATTCTTCACGGCCTGACCTCCCGGTGTCGGAAGGTTGCGCTTCAAAGCCAAGACCAATACTTATGCTGATGGAGATCGAGCGCATATCTCGCCTGACCTCGCGCTTCAGCTTTTCGGGATCGTTCTGGCCCAGTTGCGCCAACCCACGTGCGGAGTCGATTTCCCCTGTCTGCGCCATCCCACCAATATGTGGCGACACTGCCTGGTCCGTCGTGGGTGGTCTTATTTCAAGACTCATAGTTTCACTGATCGTCGCTTTACGTACGGGTTACTTAGCGATCATTGATTACATCATGCAATTCATCTGCGCTGATGCGAGAATACTGCATCGAGTAGACTGTGTTATTGCCGCCGAGATGTCTCTGCACCGTCGCAATTTTACCAGTCTTCTCCATAATTTGCTTACCCATCGTGTGGCGGGCCGAGTTTTGCGAAACGTCCCAAGATCCGCTGACTATGTTTGTCCCGCTTAACAGAGATCCGCTGCACATAAACCCTGGTCGTGGCGACGCTCCTGTGGCCGAGCGCATCCTGCGTCTCCGTAATCGACCCCGAGTCCTCAGCCACAATACGCGCGAAGGTGTGCCGCGTCTGATGCAAGTGGAAATCATCTATGCCGACCTCGCGCGCGTACCTCTTCAAATTCTTCACGTAGCAGTGTGAGCTGAGCGCCTCTCCCGGCTGCCCCCCGCGGTCATGCCGCGTCCAGACAGGGGCATCCGTCTTCAGCACGTGAAGTCTCTTGGCGGAGGAAAGATAGTCCAGCATCGCTTCCCTTACCTGCGGGTCCGCCACCTCGCGCCCGGCGTAGTTCCCTCCCTTGAGCCTACTTGTGATGATAAGACCCTCGTCTAAGCGAAGGTCGCGCCCGCGCAAGCCGAGAATCTCTGACCTGCGCATTCCGGTCGCCACAAACATCAGCAGCAGAGCGTAGTCACGCTTCCCTACCACATCACCGGCGGCAGCCTTGGCAGCGACAACGGTCAGGAGCTTATTTAGCTCCTCATCTGTCAGAGACTTCACGCTCTCAGTCTGGTAAGCCTTCGGCGCCCGCGGACGCGCCTGCTTGACTGGATTCTTGACGATGTACTGTCCGAGTTCCGGGTCACGCATCAGCCACTCGTAGAAAGAGGAGAGGAAAGAGACGCGTACATAGACGGTGTTTGGGCGACGCCCCTGCTTTGCCAGCTCAGCCTGCCATTCCTTGACATCCTGCGGTGTGACTTCGCCAGGATGCTTCTTTATAAAGGCGAAAAAGGCTTCGACGGCTCGGTGCTTGTCTCTCAATAGGTCTTCGCGGCGCCCTGCATCTGGCAGTGTGCAGGAGTCAGACCACAGCCTGATAGCATTCAGGATAGCCACACTATGGCGTTCGCCAGCTATATCAGGTCTCGGGATTAATCCTTCAGGGGCGTCAGAGTTCATTTGCGGATACTAACATGCTTTCTTCTTTAAGGATACACTTATTGGCTATTCGTGTACTCTACATTAGAAATTTATGGATTTTTACTTATTCTATGTACGATAATAGCTATGTGTGAAACATTCCCTCGCTTTGGAGGTGTAAGCAAGGATTGAGAGCCACTTACCGCAGAGAGCGCAAAACGGACCCGCTCGCATCAGAAGAGGCAGTCCGATCCCTCATTGAGCAGCTTCGTTCTACCCTTCCTGAGATTATCCCTAAAAGAGACAAAGATTTGGTAAAAATGCTCAGGGCTGTCCGCCACATCAACCGCTATAGAGCTACCGACACGAAGCGCGGAAGGCCCAGCCGATGGAAGCGTGAAGAACTCTTATCAGTGGGCTCTCGCCTCAGCTCCATCCTGGAGCGTGAAACGTCCTCTCACATTTCCCTTTCCAGCTTCGTCGACCACTATTTGCGACTCTTGAATTTCCCTTCTGATGTAGTTGAAGCGCTATCTGTCGGGGATATTAATCTCTTCGAAGCCGAGCAGTTGGCCAGAATCACGCCTGAAAGGCTCAATGTCAGTCCCACTCAGGCCAAGCGAGTGCGCACGGGGATGCTTTCAACGCACCTGCAGGCCAGATTATCCGGCGAAAGGCTGCGGCAGAGGGTGGCGGAGCTTCTTCGTGTTTCATCAAATGAAGCAGGAGATTCCAGCGAAAATAGCCAGGAAATGAATCTGGAAGATTTTGACCCTTATGATCCAACGCACCTGTTCTGGGACCAGATAAAGCAGTTGGGCTTTGCGCTACGGGACATCCGTCGAGAGGACGTTATGGACGAAGAGATAGATGAGCTGCTCCAGGCTAGCGAGCCGGTGATGACCATTCTGGCGAGAATTCAGAGGCGTAAAGAGCGTGGAGTGGTCAAGAAATTGGTTATCTAGTGCTAATAATTTTTGATTACTTTTATTATCGGAAATGCCTTGAAGAGACACTAAAATCGTTCAAACTTCCCTTCTCTATTCAATATTTAGCTTTGTGTACCCCCCGTGAAACCCTGGTTTGGAAAGCCTATTTGGATTCCCTCTCGGGCATTTTCAGCTTTTCGTGGGCACATTTCTTGACACCCTTCTCCATTCCTTCAGGATAGTGCCAGCCCGAGCCGGAACAGTCCGGGCACTTTGAGGCGTCGATGTTCGGGGTAGTCTTCAGGGCCTCATCCGGGAGTTCCCTGCCTTCGGCGCGCGCCTGTCGTTTATCTACTTTCCAGAGGCGGCGGCGCAGGTGTTCTGCCAGGAATGAAGGGACCGAAGAGACGCTGGTTCGGGCAGCGGCGATCTTCAGCTCGGCAACGAGCACATTGGCTAATTCCTCCCAGCGTGCGGCTTCTGCAGGTGAGGACGGGCGACCGGAGATTTCTTCTGTCGCTTTTTTCAATGCGCTGACCAGCGGGGCGTAAGCCTCATCATCATCATTCGCCCGCTCAGAAGTCTTAGAAAAAGTCTTAGCGTCGCTGGAAGTTGCTGAATCTACAAGCACTTGAGTATGGTGGGGTGACCCCGTATTTTGGTGGCGGGGTAACTCCGAAATTTGGCCTGTCTCCACGCCAGGTGGTGGTACGTGGGGTAACGTGGGGTCAGGTGGTGTAACCCCAAGAGAAACGGTCTTGGTAAGATTCAATCCTGTGGTTTCTTCCGGCAGATTGACCTCGTAAAGAGCTCCATCATTCTGGCCCCTCTCCCAGTGGGAGATAATCAGGCCGAGGGCAGAGAAGTAACGCAGGTGTGAGTCAATCGTCTTGACGTTACGTATGCCGGACCAGTCGCTCAGTTCGCGCTTCGTAGCTCGTATAGTCTTGAGCGGGACTATGGCACCACGCGTGCGGACGTAAAGCGCATTATATAATTTCTGGCTGGAGCCGGGGAAGAGACCCGCCGGCAGGGCCAGCTTGTCCAGGCTATTTGCCCTTTTATTGTAATTCCGCTCAGGGGCGATGGGTATGGTGGGGTTAGGTGGTGTAACCCCACGTGACGTGGGGCGAGTGGCCGTTTCACTCACGACCACCGGCGTTTTTTCTATCTGATCATCATACTCGCCGAGATCGGTGGCCAGCGCGCGCTTCTTGGTAGGCGGCTGGAGCGCCTTATCTAGCGTCGCGGCGAGCAAGTTCTGTTCTGACTTCTTCATCACCTAAGACCTCTCGGACTTCTTTGACGAGCTTGCGAAACGCAAAGGAAGCAGGGGACTCCGGCGCCGATTCGACGACGGATTTGAGCATCGACGTGGCCTCTTCCACGGCCACCAGGTCAGGGATGGTAGTCTGGAGCACGTAATCTTCACCGAAGCGGGAGATGACGCGCTCGCGTACCTGCCGGTCAATCTTCTGGCGCGCCGTATACTTGGTCGAGAGCGCCGTAATCTGCATGCCCGGCGAGAATTTCTTGCTGATACGGGTCACCTTGCGCAGGAGCTGCTTGATGCCCAGAAGAGGGAAGAGTCCGGTGTTGATTGGGACGACCGTCAAATCGCTCATAGCGAGCGCGTTTAAGGTCGGGATGCCCAGAGAAGGGGGCGTGTCGATGATGCAGTAATCGTAATTGGGCTGAGCTGGCTCCAGCTTCTCTTTGAGCAGCAGCTCGCGGGAGTCCGCGGCGAAAATGATGGCTTCCGCTTCCTCGTCCAAACAGCAGGGAATCAGGTCAAGGCGCGGGCGGGCATTGAATACGTAAGCCGAGAAGTCGCCGTGGCCATCGAGCATCAGCCGCATGGCAGTCTTGCGGTGCTCCTCCAATTCTTCCAGGTCCACGCCGAGCGCGGCCGACAGGTTGCCCTGCTGGTCAAGGTCCACCGCCAGGACGTGGGCGCCAGTGCTGGCAAGGATAATCGAAAGGTTCAGGGCGACGGTCGTCTTCGCGCAGCCCCCCTTGTGATTTGCCAGGACGATTGTTTTCACTTTATGCCGCCTCCGCCAGATTAGGCCTTAACGCCAGCACCTGGGATTTACTGACGAGCTTCTGCCGCTTGTCGAGCGGATTAGGGTAGGTCGTCACCACCGCTTCTTTGATGATCCGTGCCATCGTCGCCGGGCTGATGCCGATTAACTTTCTCGCTTCGGTCGTGGAAATAAGGTCATTAGGCGTGTCCATGGCGCGCACCTTACCATTTAATTCAGATTGATTCAATAGAATATATTTGCTTACGCAGCCTTAAAACTTTGCTGCTCCTTACACATTCACCGCAGTTACGTTCTACTTCTGCTCGCCTCAATAGCCATAAAGAGGTATTGAGGCTATACGCCGACGAATTGTCTTGGCGATATGTTCGGTGAACGGTTCTGGCTCTCTCCAGTTCGTAGGGTAGAAAGCTGGCTTAGACGGCTTGGCCTGTTCTGCAGGATACCAGCCATACAGTTCTAATGCGCGGTATTGTAGCGCCTGACGAACTTCCGCATTGTGGTTGGATAGACCAGCTAAAGCCCTCGGCAGCAGAACCATGTTAGCTATGGCAGTGTGGTAGCGCTCGTCGTAGCACGAATTGGGCCAGATGTGGCAAGTCTCGAAACCTTTTGCACTCCTGCCAACACCTAGCGCCTGTTTAATAGCGTGATTGGCGTATGAGTTATTATCAAGTCGCACGCCGTTTATTACCGCGCCACATCTT
The DNA here is from genome assembly GCA_049593215.1 of Pyrinomonadaceae bacterium. Taxonomy (GTDB): domain Bacteria; phylum Acidobacteriota; class Blastocatellia; order Pyrinomonadales; family Pyrinomonadaceae; genus JBAWGU01. Next base: position 1,211 of record JBAWGU010000207.1, on the reverse strand, counting down.
TCACCCTGCCCCGGCCTATATCGTCGATGCTTTGGAAAGTAGCTGCCTACGCCGTTCTCCGCAACTAAAATCCTGTGAACTTCGGGGTTGGCCCATGGCCCCGTTTCTGCAACAAGCACGCTGAGGTGGATATTATGCTTATCCAGTGCCTCACGCAGCATGATGTCAGCGTCAAAACTCATTAGAATTCAGATCATCGGATTCGATTTTTGAGTATTCTTAGCAGTGGATGTGAGTGAATTCAGGCTCGCTGTCCCGGTCTTCGAATTGTTCGCAACTGTTTCCACTGGGAGTAGACTCGAAATCTTTACTTGCCGGACGGGGCTACCGCCCGTGCCAGATCTCTGTGGGTGGCCCCCGTGGCCAGGAGGGCACGGATGAGCAGGTCGATGGAAACAGTCGGATCGCCTGCCTCCATCTTGGCCACACGCGACTGGCTTGACTTGATCTTTTGGGCAAGCGCGCCCTGTGAAAGCTTCTGAGTCTTGCGTCGTCTCCTGAGGCTCTCGCTCAGCCGGAGCTTGAGTTCGACGAAGGCCGCCTCCTCCGGAGACAGTTCCAGAAAGTCAGCCGTCGAGCCTACGCTCCAGCCCCCGGCTTCGAGTCGCTTACGTTTGGCTGGTTTCATCTTCTCCACACTCCTGACGTTATAACAGCGCGTCGTACTGCCCGAGTCGCCGCCGGCAATCGTCTATCACCCGTTTGGGCGTCTGCTGAGTAGTCTTCCTGAAGACATCGGCAATGACGACGGCGTCCCGGTCGATCCTGTAAATAATCCGCCACGTCTTATCCTTATCCACGACGCGCAGCTCGTGACAGCGCTGGCCGATGGACGGCATCGGCCTCGAATGCGGCAGCGAGAGAGACTCACCGCGCTGCAATCTCCTGAGGAGGACTCCGGCTTCGAGCCGTGCTTCCAGAGAGAAGGGAGGCGTCTTAACTTCGCCGCGCAGCCACACCAATGGTTTATCAAGTGGCGTCATGGGCAATCCATATTATGTCAGATATGACATAGATGCAAGCACCTTTATTTTGATAATCTTGCGCGTCTGATAAGTTGCATGTGTGCAATCTTGTTTAACATATAAGACATATAATAAACCTGTTGCGTGATAAGGCTTCAACCGCTAAGTTTGAGAGCAGGAGCCATCAAATATATGTCCCTCTATCACAAACTCAGCCGGAAGCCGCAACTGTTTCTCTCAGTCACA
>JBAWGU010000206.1:0-2546 GCA_049593215.1 Pyrinomonadaceae bacterium | reverse complement strand
GTTGAAGACGCAGCAGTTCGTGTTGCAGAAGAGCAAGACGGAGCGTTCGGAGTGTGAGGATGCGGTCGGCGTTAATACGGAAGCGTTGAGGTACGCGATTGCTGATGGTGCGACGGAGGCGTTTGATGCGGGGAGATGGGCGGAGCGGCTGGCATCTGAATGGGTGAAGACGCAGGGCGCGTTGACGATTGAAGATTTCGGCGCGTGGTTGGCGGAGCAGGGCAGTTGGCTTCATGCTTCATGGGATGGACGCACGCTCTCCTGGTTTGCAGAAGAGAAGGCGCGTGTGGGTTCGTTTGCTGCGTTCGTCGGCGTGGAGTTTGACTTAAGCGTGGATGCGCCGCGTTGGAAGGCGATTGCACTCGGAGATTCATGTCTAATTCATCTGCGCGGCGGCGTTGTGTGCAGCGCGTTTCCGCTTTCGGATCATCAAAGCTTCAACTCTGCGCCCGTGCTTGTGCCTTCGCTCAGCTCTTTTCAGGAGACGGCGCTCAAACAGGCTGTGGCGGATTCGGGAACTTTGGAGCAAGGCGACGTTGTGCTGCTTCTTTCAGACGCCGCAGCCGCCTGGTATCTTAAGTTGTCGTTGGAGCGTGACGCTGCGCTGAAAGATTTGGACGCCCTGCTCAAAGCATCTGCGACGGATGCGCTTGAGAAACTCTTTGAAGAAGAGCGCAGAGCAGGTAGAATCAAAGATGACGATGTGGCGATACTGAGAATCGCTGTCGAATATTTATAAAGCTTTCGATGAGATTTAAAGATTAATGTCCAGCCTCGCCCCCAACTACTGGCCCTCCGCGCGCCTCTTTACAGAAGCCATACAGTGTCCGGGCATCTGCTTTACAGACCCGTACCTGCGCGAGACTTTGCCCGCAGTTGATCGCCTCGGGATGCCGCTCGTCACCTCCGGCCAGTTCGCTTATGTCTATAAACTAAAACCTTCGCAGGGCGGCGGCGCGTTTGCCGTGCGCTGCTTTCGCGGCTACTTGGGTGATCGCGGCGACCGTTACAGGGCGATTGACGAACATCTTCAAGCTCAACACATCCCTGCGCTCGCAAGTTTCGATTACGACCCGCAGGGCATACTCGTCGCGGGCCGACGCTATCCTGTGCTCGTCATGCAATGGATTGAAGGACCAACGCTCGATGTCTATCTTGACGAGGTTGTAGAGAAGCGCGAGGTCTTGCTTCATCTGGCGGACGAGTGGGTCAAGTTGATGGGCGCGCTGCGCGAGGCACGCGTCGCGCACGGCGACCTGCAACACGGCAACATCATCGTTGAGCACGGCCAACTGCGCCTCGTTGATCTGGACGGCATGTTCGTGCCGGTGATGCAGGGTTGGACTTCGAGCGAGATGGGCCACCAGCATTACCAGCACCCCGCGCGTGATGAGAGATTGTTTAATTCCAATCTCGATAATTTCTCCGCGCTCGTCATCTATCTCTCGCTCATCTCGCTGGCCGAGCGTCCCGCGCTCTGGCGAGAGCATCACGACGAGAATCTGCTTTTCACTAAATCCGATTTCCTGCACACGGAATCTTCCGCTCTCTTTGCAAAAGTCAAAGAGCTTGGCGAAGAGCATCAGAAGCTCGCAGAAATTTTAGAAGAGGCGGCGAAAGGCGATCCCGCCAGCGTTCCTTATCTGCTCGATTTGGTGAGCGCGAAATCGAGATTGCCTTCGTGGATGGTTGCGCCGCCCGAAGTTGATGTCATCGGAAAAACAAGAGAAGCTCCGCGCCCTGCCAACCCGCCGGGCGTCGCAGGCAGACCGCAATGGACCCCATGGGAAGCAAAGCGCGCGAGCCGCAATATGCCTTCGACTCCGGTCTCAAACACCGTGCAGAGCCTCTTTAGTGGACCAACCACGCCGTCGCATTTTTCAAACACAACTGCCATGACAGCCGCAGACCCGGCGGCGATTGCAAAGAACACATTCACCTACGCGCGCAACCTGCCGAAGAACATGCCGCCCTTCTCGCTGGTCTTCTGGGGGCTATACTTTTTCTGGAGCCTCTTTGATCTGCCCTTCGGCTTCGCGCTCTTCCTGACGGTCTTCTTCGTCGTCAGCATCTGCCTGCTTTACGGTTTCATACGCGCCATCAAGGAATGGGACGACGCAGTGCATCCGAGCCTAAACGCACAGATGCCTATCCCGAGCATCGCAACAAGTGGAGCCGGACAACTCCCATCTGCAAGAGCGGGATATGCGCGCCCCGTCTGGAATCGAACAGCGACGCCGTTGATGAATCCTGTTGCTGGTCCTGTGCCGCAATCCATGCCGCCTCAAAGCGCACTCGGCATGAGCGACCCGATCATCGCCAATCGCACGCTCGGCATCTATCATCTGCCGACATGCGAATGGGCGCACAAAATCTCTCCCAAGAATCGAGTAGGTTTCTCGTCAGCTTTAGAAGCGCAGAACGCAGGCTATCGTCGCTGCCAGGTCTGCTCGCCCTGGCACGTCACACCGCCAGCGCGCCCCTAAGGAGAAACGATGAAAGAAAAGCTGTCCGTAGTCCGTTGTCAGTGGTCCGTTGTTTTTTGC
>JBAWGU010000205.1:0-4828 GCA_049593215.1 Pyrinomonadaceae bacterium | reverse complement strand
AGGTTTACTTGAATCATTCAAGTCAAACAGCCTCGCAGGTCAGGAAGGCGGGCTTGCCCCCGCTTCTTCCTAAATCAACTTCAACTTCGCTTCATATACCATGACCCGCCCGCTACCGCAGGCGGTTCTGACCTTCTTACCCGCCAAAACTCTTGCGTATCAGGTAGGACATCTTGATGAAGAAGACGCGACCGTTGCGGCGAAAGCCCGGCTCTAATCTTCCGGTGAAGGGACTGAAGCCGTTGCGGTTCATGTCGTCGTTGTAGCCGACGTAGAAGGCTGTGCCCGGATTCGGGGTCCAGCCGAAGAGGAACTGCCCGCGCACGTTTGAAGAGAGAGTGTCGTAGTCAACGCGCGCACGTGTGAACATGAAGCGCGTGAACTGGTAAGTCGCGCGAAAGGCGTAGATGTTATCGTCAAAGGCGACGCGGCCTGTGTCGTTGCGCACCAGACGATCCTTTGTATAGTCGAGCGACATGCTCAACTCGTTCGTCGGCTGGTAGCCAATGCTCGCCTGTATGTTCAACTCGCCGCCCGGCCCCGGATCGAGCGCGACATCTTCACAGTCATTCGGATTCAACTCGCACCTGCGCGCGGCCTCAAGAGCGGCGGGGCTGATGCGCGGGAATTTTGGTCCCGCTCCGAAGTCCAGATCAAAAGCATTCTTCGTGTGAAGCATGAAGATGTTCCACGAATATCTTTTGCTCGGATTTCCTCCGGCGAAGAGGTACGGAGTGAACTGGTAGGTCGAACGCTCAGGGCTGCCAAAGAATGTGCCGCGCGGCGAGTAGGAGCCGCTTGGCCCGAGTTGCGTTTCATTCAAACGCTCGTAGCTGTGAACCATGCCGACTCCAAGCCAGCTTTGATGTTGAAAGTTAAATTGAATCTGAGATTCGTCCTCGATGTTCTGGCTGCGGCCCTGCCAGTCAAAGTTTGTGCGGCTGGAATTGAAGGCGTTCCAACTAACGATGCGCGCCTTCGGCTTCGGCTCGGAGTTGTAGCGGAAGAAGAGGTCGTGGTAGTTGGTGTTGACGCGGCGCGTGAAGCCAACATCCGCGCGGTAATAGTTGGTGCGGCCCTGCCCCATCAAGTGATAACCGAAATGGCGACCGTTGTTTTCATAGTTGTAGTAGTAGCCAAAGGAATTGCCCGTGCGATAAACGTCGTTTTGAAGATTAGGGTCGAAGAAGAATTTTCGGGAAGTTGTGCCGAGCAACTGAAAAGTGAAGAAGGTCGTGGGGTTGACCTTAAAGCGTCCGTCAACGCCGAGGAGTTGATTGTGCTTCTCTATGAAATTGTATGTCGTCGCAATTATTCCGATGCTCGATTCTTTACCCACATCGCGCTTGAGGCGCAGCACGCCGATGTAAGCGTTCTTGTCAATGAACCGCTCAAGGTCGCAGGTGACGCGCGGGTCTGTGAGTCTCTCAACCTGACACTGGCGCAGGTCGTCGCGTTCCTCTTCGCTGAAATTTCCCGGCGCATTGTCGGAAGCGAGCATGAGGCCGAAGGTGTTCTTTCCACGTTTGCCCGAAAGTTTCACGGCGAGGTCAGGGTCAACGATGGCGCGCGTGTGAACCGTCTGAAGCGGCGTCTGAAAAATGTCTATGCCTTCCAGAAAGAAAGGACGTTTTTCCTGAAAGAAGATGGGGAAGCGTTGATTGGCTGTGACGACGGTTTGGTCCGCTTCGACCTGCGCGAAGTCCGGATTGATGGCGAGGTCGAGCGTCACAGTCGGAGTGATACCGTATTTGAGCGTGAGGCCCGGGTCAACCTTCAAAGGCTTGTTGACGAAACGCCCGTTGTCAACCAGCGTCGGGTCGGCGTTCAGTGCCGAAGCAGGAAGCGCAGCGACACGCTTGCCCGTTTCCGAAAGCGTCAGGCTTGGAATCAGTTCGAGCGTGTGTTCTGTCGAGATGCCTTCGAGACCTGTCAGATGAGCAGCTTGATTAAGCGTGCCGGTGTTGTCGCGCGACATTGGGACCCATGAATCAAACTCGTCATTGAAGCGGTCAATGTTGCGCCAGATGTGTATGCCCCAGAGTTTGCCCTTGCCCGCTTCGTAGCGCAGCGACTTGAAAGGAATCGCCACTTCAACGACGTAGCCGTCGCTCGTCAACTGGCCCTTGGATTCCATCACGAGGTCGAAGCTGAAATCTATGCCCTGCCCTTCCGTAAAGATTCCGTCCTGCTGTATGCCGAGCGGATTCCAGGCGATAAAGTACGCCTTGCGCTGGTCATTGAAAGTGTCCAGATAGACGCGCACGTTGTCTTCGCCCGTCACGTTATCGCGCGCAGCGACGGTTGCACGCACTTTGCCCGGCTCGTCAAAGCAATGAAAACCGAAATAGAGAAACTTTGAGTCGTAGCCGATCATCACTTCGGTAGGCTTTGACGGAGCAGTGTTGTCGCCCGGATTTGTCTGGTAAAAATCTTTGAGGACCGCTGCCTGTTTCCACACATCATCGTCAAGCTTGCCGTCAATCACAGGCGGCTTATCGAAACGTGCGGCGCGAATCGGCAGCAACTTTTCAGGCGGCACGGGCACGCTGTTAGACTTAACCTTCTCCTTCTTCCCCCCTGTCTTCACGCTCGGTGGCGGCGTTGGCGTTGGCTTAGATAAGACATCCGTGGTCGCCGTGTTAGCGAGCGAGACGGTTTCAACCTGAGCCGTCGCGCTCGCCGCCTGCTGAGCGGAAGCGGATGACTGAGCATAAAGGGACGTTGAAGACAGCAACATTGCTGTGACTAGCAATAAGAGTTTTCTCATATCAGTAAAATATATTTTCATCCTTCATCCCTTTGCCCTCATCCCTTCTCTTCTACCCTCCAAAACTCTTGCGTATCAGGTAAGACATCTTGATGAAGAAGACGCGACCGTTGCGGCGAAAGCCCGGCTCCAGTCTGCCTGAGATCGGGTTAAAGCCGTTGCGGTTCATGTCGTCGTTGTAGCCGATGTAGAAGGCTGTGCCGGGGTTGGGCGTGTAGCCTAAAAGGAATTGGCCGCGAATGTTGGAGGCCAGCGTGTCGTAGTCAACACGACCGCGCGCGAAGATAAAACGCGTGAACTGATAGGTCGAGCGCCAGACGAAAATATTTTCGTCAAAGGCGACAAGCTTAGTGTCATCGCGTTTCAACCAGCTCTTCGTGTAGTCGAACGTCATCTGCAAGGCGTTCGTCGGTTGATAGCGGAAGGTGGCGTTGAAGTTGTAAGACTTGCCCGGCCCCGGATCGAGCGGAGCGTTGGGGTCTGCGAGCGCGGCTGGACTGACGCGCGGAAAATTTGGTCCTGCCCCGAAGTCGAAATCAAATGCGCCCTTCCAGTTGTAGATGCCGAAGGCGGAGATAGAATATTTCTTGCTGATGGTTGAATCGAAGAAGCCATAGACGTTCGGACGATAGGCGGAGCGCGTCGGTGCGCCGAAGAACGCGCCGCTCTGCGTGGCGTTGCGACTTGGACCAAACTCAAACTCGTAAAGCTTCTCGAAATTCTCATCGCCGCCGATGCCGAAGTCCGTGTTGTGTTGAAGCTGGACAAAAAGCTGGTGCTCGTTTTCCCACATCTGTATGCGGCCCTGCCAGTCGTGCTGGATGTCCACCGTGTCAAAGATGCGCCAGTAGATTATCTTCGCCTTCTGGTTCGGCTCGGATTTGTAGCGCATGAAGAGACCTTCGCGATTGTTGTTGGGGCGGCGCGTAAACCCTACGTCTGCGCGGTAGTTGGTTGAATAGCCCGTTGCGTCAAAGTTCCATCCAAAATGCCGCCCATCCTGATCGTAGTTGAAGGTGTAGGCCATCGCATTGCCCGTGCGATAGATGTTTTGATCCACATTCGGGTCGTAGAAGAAGCGGCGCGAGGATGTGCCAAGCACTTGAAAGTTGAGGACCGTTAATTTGTTGAGACGGAAACGCCCGTCAATGCCTGCGACTTTGTTGTGGCGCTCAATGAAATCGTAGCTGGTGGCAATCGCGCCGATGCTGTTCTCCGTTCCAACGTCGCGCTTGTAACGCAGGATGCCAATGAAAGCGTTCTTGTCAACAAAACGCTCTGCGTCGCAGACGACTGCGGGATTAATCTGCCTGCGCTGCTGGCAGAGACGCAGGTCTTCGCGTTCGTCTTCGTTGAAGTTGCCGGGCGCGTTGTCGCTCGCCGCAAGGATGCCGAAAGTGTTGCGCCCGCGCTTGCCTGTGAGTTTCACAGCGTAATCGGGGTCAATGATGGCGCGCGTGTGAACAACGGTAATCGGCGTGTTGAAGTAGTCTTTGCCTTCGAGAAAGAAGGGACGCTTCTCTTCAAAGAAGATGGGGAAGCGTTGATTGGCGGTGACTACGGTTTGGTCCGCTTCGACCTGAGCAAAATCAGGATTGATTGCCGCGTCGAACGTGATGGTCGGCGTGAGACTATATTTCAAGGTCACGCCCGGCTCAACATGCAGCGGCTTGTTGACGAAACGCCCGTTGTCAACAACAGTGCTGCGCCCTGTCGGGTCAGGCGGGAACGAGCGAATGCGCTTGCCTGTTTCGGAAACGGTGAGACTCGGAATAATCTCTAAAGTACGCTCTGTCGAAATGCCTTCGAGTCCTGTAATCTGTCCCGCCTGTGTGAGAAAGCCGGATTGCCCCTGCCTGACGTGAGTCCATGTGTCAAGCTCGTTGTTGATGTGCGAGATCTGGCGCAGGAGCATGATGCCCCAGAATTTTCCCTTGCCCGCTTCGTAGCGCAGCGACTTGAAAGGAATCGCCGCTTCGACAACGTATCCGTCCTCTGTAAGAGTGCCCTTCGACTCCATCACGATGTCAACGCTGTAGTCCTCGCCCTGATTCTCCG
>JBAWGU010000204.1:0-8614 GCA_049593215.1 Pyrinomonadaceae bacterium | reverse complement strand
ATATCAGTAGCCCACGGCGCAAGCCGTGGGAATAGATAGGAAAAGAGAACAAAGCCCCGTAGGGGCGACATAAATTCAAGGTAGAAGATTTTTCAATCTTGAGATTATGCCGCCCCTACGGGGCTTTGCCTGTTTTCTCTTTCTTGTACCCACGGCTTGCGCCGTGGGCTACTGATATGTCGCGCCTCCGGTGCTTTGCGTGAATGCTTTATTCAATCACAACTCTATCCGTCGCGCCGCGTCCGAAGGTTTCGGGGTGATACATCTCTTCGGCTTTTGTTGGCGGCACAACAAAGACGCCGGGCGTGGTTGCGCGCGTGACGTATGAATAGTTATAGACCCCTTCCCAGAGCAGAGAGGTGAAAGCTTCTGCGCGTTCGTCTCTGAGGTTCTGATGCTCGAACCATGTGCGGGACCAATACCACCACGAGCGTGAGGGTTTTTCTTCCTTCTGGTCCTGCGGGACGCTGCCCGTGACTGCGAGCGCGGGATTCAAAGCTTCCAAACCTGCTGGCAGAGGATCAACGAGCGCGACGTGATAGCGGCGCGCGTGCGCAGCCATCGTCAGACGCACACGCACCTGTGCGCCTGCTCTGATGTGCCATGTGCCATCAGCCTCGCGCCGCACATCTTTCGGATCATCAATCGCTTCGTAAACACGCTCGACAGTGAAGCCGTAATCAGCCGGATCAAGTCTTAAGCTCGCGGGCGCGTACTTCATCCCGACTCGATAATAGAGACGACCCGCGCCCTCTTTGCTCAGGATGAGATTTTCGGTTGCGCCGTCTTGAGCAAGCTCACGCATCGGCACGCTCAGTTGATAGCGGTCAGTCGTGCGGCCTCTAAACTCCTGACTGCCTGCGTAATTCTGGCCCAGCCATGCGCGCGCGACGAAATCAGGCGTCGCTTTTTCATAAGTCGCAAAGTAGAGATCAAGCGCGAGTAGGATGAAGACGTTCTCCTGCGTGTTGGACCAACGGCCCTGCGAGCGTTGGGCAAGAAGGCCGCGCACAATCTTCGGAATCAGGTCGCTCTGCGGCTGGTCTTTGATGAGAGCTTCGAGGATCACACCGTCTGCGCGGCGGTCTGAATTGAGCAGGAGATAGTCTGCGTCCGAATAAGAGCTTGCGAAGTGTGCTGTCGCTGCCGTCTCAGTCGCGCGATTGTTGAGATGCCTGCGTATCGCTTCTATCTGCGCGCGAGAGTTAGCATCGCCGTTGAGAACGGAGAGGAGCCAGCCCGCAGATTCGAGCGAGAGATTTTCAAGGCCAGCTTCTGCAATCAGTCTTCTTGCTCTGCCAGTGTCTTTGTCGCCCATGCGGTCGCGCACGTAGAGCGCGTAAGCGACGAGCGCGCGTCGTGCTTCAATGCCGTAATAGCTCGGCGTGCGCTTTTCAATGTCGCGCAGGTAACGCTTAGACTTCTCAAGCATCTCAGGCGGGACGTTGAAGCCTTTCTCTTTCGCCCGTTCGAGCGCGTGCGCGACGTGTATGCTCAGGTAAGGCCAAGACTCGTCGCCGCGTTTCCAGAATCCGAACCCGCCGTCTTCGTTCTGCATCCCTTGCAGGCGTTTGATGTCGCGCTCGACCGCCGCCTGCATCTCAGAGGGCGTCGGCATCTCTTTAGCTTTGAATGCCGTGAGCACATCTTTCAGCGCAGCGATGGCGAGGATGCGCGAAGAGAGTTGCTCAGAACATTCGTAAGGATAGGAGACGAGATAGAGCACGGCATCCGTCAACTCCTGAAGCTGCGTTGAAGAGGTTTCGATTTCAAGTCCGCCGAACTGCTTGAAGACGTTCGAGGGAGTCTTGACGGGCTGCACAACAGAGCCTTCGTCAAGCTCGCCGTAGGTGGCGAAGGCTTCCGTTGTCGCGGGAGTCCAGACGGGCAATGAAATTTCGGAAGCGTCTGCGTAGCGGCCTGAGAGCGCGCCAAACTGAAAACGCGCTGTGCCCGCGCGTGATGCAGATGTTGGGAAGCGAACTTCAACGCGATCATTCGCAGGCACAGTGACGCGGCGGCCAATGCCGTTTGTCAACTCCGCGTTGGTGGCGCGCACGGCCACGTCAACAGTCATCGGAGAGTCTGTCTGGTTCTGCAAGACGACAGGCAGCTCAAACCTGTCTCCAAAGTTGAGAAAGCGCGGCGCGGATGGACGTGCCATCAAAGGCTGTCGCGCCGTGATTGCAGATTCGCCTGAGCCGAACTGTTTTCCATTCGCCACCGCGACAGCCATCACGCGATAGCGCGTCAGGTTGTCGGGCACTTTAACTTTGACCTGCGCCTGCCCGTTCGAGTCGGTTGGAATTGAAGGAGAGAAGACGGCGAGCGCGTTGAAGTTTTCGCGTAGACGAATAGATTCCTGCGCTTCAGCCGCTTCACCAACTTTATCTGCCACACCAAAAGCGACCGCGCCATTCTTCTTTCGCATCACGCGCCCATTCATAGGCGTAGCCATCGGTTTGGGTGCAGGCGCTAGCTCATTGACCTCTACCATCTGCGCGGCTGCGCCATTAAGTACGCTTCGTCTTACGGCTACTAAATTATTTGGATTAACAAGCTGAACTTTCTCACGCAAATAATAGTCACTCGCGCCTGCCTCGCGCTCTCTGTAGAAGATTGAGAGCGGGTCGTCGAGCTTGTAATTCGTGAGAGCAAGAACAGATTCGTCAACGACCACAACAGCAACCTCGCTGCCTGCGACCGGCTTGCCCGCAGCATCCTGCACGTTGACGTTGACAGTTGTCTCGCCGCCCGGCTCGAGAGCCTTGTCGCGCGGCGTGGCCTGCACGGTGAGCTTGCGCGAGAGCGTTGAGATTGAGAGATTCAATTCGCCAGACGCATACGCCGGACGCTTCGGCAACTTCTCATCCCTGTTGCCAGCATCGTCCGTGCGCGCAGATGCGCCGACCAGATCAACCTGCACATGCACGTTCGGAACGAGGCTCTCATCAACGGGCACGCGCAGAGTGTAGGACGGGCCGTCCATCTTGAAATGCTCGCTTCTCAGAATGCCTGAACGGCGCAGGGTCACAAGGCCGTCCGCCGGATAGAAAGGCGTTTGAACTAAAAGCTGAGCCGTCTCGCCCGGGCGGTACTCTTTGCGATCCGGTATCAACCCAACAGTCTCCTGCTTGACAGCGCGCTCAGGCGGCGTCTTGCCGCCCGCGACCCAGAGCGTCAACTCGCTCTCGTTGCGCCGCTCTTTATCATCCAGAACCTGAGCCGTGACGCGATACCTGCCGCCCTCTTTCGGATGGAAAGAACATTTCACAGCATCCGCGCCGGAATTGATGTTGCAGTCTTCGGCATTCGTCTCTTCCTGTTTCCATTCGCCGTTCTTGAAAATCCAATCGAACAGCACAGCGCGCATCTTTATCGCGCGGCCCGCGAGAGCTTTGCCGTCAAGGTCTGTCACAATCGCTTCGACATTGAGCGGCTGGCCTTGCTCAACGAAAGTTCTGTCGCTACGGATTCCGACGTACAAATCCGCAGGATGCACGAGCAGGCTTGTGCGCGCCGTCCACGTTTGGCGATTAACATCCTCGACGCTCGCTTCGGCTGTGACATTTGAAGGGCGTGGCGGATTCACAGAGTCAAAATCAATCCGCAGGCTGTGCTTGCCCGAAGCGTCTGTCTTAGCCTTGTAAGTCTCCGAGTGGTTCTGTTCGTGATCCACGTCCGTCTCAATCCACCACGGCTCCCACTTGCCGAAAGTGAAATCGTCACGATTGGGCGGCGTGAAATGACCGGGCGTTGACGTGACGCGCCATGTGACATCCGCATCGGGCAGCGCGCCGCCTGCGAAATAATTAGCGGACACAGTTGTCACGGCGCTTCCGCCGACAACATGCGGGCCATTGCTCGCCTGCGCGCTCACTTCAAACTCAGGGCGGCGAAACTCCTGCACCTGAAAATTGTGTACGTAAAGTTTTGATGCCTCTGTGAGCGATGCGTCGTCATCTGTTCTCAGGACGAGATGCGCGTCGCCAAGATTCATTGTGCCCGGCAGTTTGAATGAAGTGTCAAAGCCGCCGAGCGCATTGATGGGGAGCGCGCCTTTGGAAATCTCGTTGCCGCGCGAGTCGTTCAACGTATATGAGATGTTTGAGAAATTTTCTCTGACGAGTCCAACGTCGCCCTCTTTGCCCGCGCCGACGTGACGTATCCAACCCTTGATGTGGACCTCTTCGCCCGGACGATACATCTTGCGATCATCGAAGACGTACCAGTGCAGCGAATCTTTATCCTCTTTCCTGTGCCAGCCTCCATCGTCCTGCCACCAGTTTTCATGCTCAGGAAGAATCGCCGAGTCGCGCCCCTGACGCGCGATGAGAAAGCTCTTGCGATTCTTGGCAGGCTTGTCTAAGTGAAGACGCACCAGACCGTCTGCGCCTGTCACTCCCTCAAGCTTCATCGGCGGAAGACTAACGCTCACGTCTTTGAGCGGCGTTCCGTCTTTGAGAGAAGTGGTCCAGCCAATCAAGTCCGTGTTATCAACAAAAGCGTCAAGGCCGATGTTCGTCGCTTCGACCCATGCGACCACATACGTCTGTTCATCACTCTTCTTCGCGTACCCGACAGGCTCTACCAGAACAATCGTATGGCCCGGCCCGTTTTCAAGCGCGGGACTGAGATCAATGCGCGTCTCTGTCATCTCGTCCGGGACGGATTTGACCCCGACGATTTTGGATGAGACGAGACGGCCCGGCGGCGTGCCCAGGCGTCGCTTCGCATCGTTCTCTTCCGTTTGGTTGACGTAGTTCATGTAGCTGAAAAACTGTTCCCAGTCTTCAGGCTGCACAGAGTAGAGCCTGACCTTGAGACGGTTGTGATTGACGCTGAAGACAGAGAACTCGCGCGGGCCTGTCGGGTCTTGCACGACTAAGCTGCCGCTTGCAGATGAAAGAGAAGGGAGAGCGGGGACGACGTTGAAAGTAACGCTTGAGTTTCCTTCGAGAGTCTGGCCGAAGATGTCTCTGATGTTTTTATCGAGCGTGACCCTGTAAGTCGTGCGCCCCTTTTTGATTCCATCAATCGTGAGATTGTTGTAGTAAACGCTCGTCTTCAATCCTCTTATCTCAGGCTCGACGCGCACTTGAGATTTTTGAAACGCTTCCGCATCGAGCGCGTTGCTAAACGTAATGGTCCATGAATCGAAAGGCGTGCATTTCTCGTTATAGCTGCACTCATGTCTATCAACTCGCAGCGCGCTGTAGGTTTTGAAAGAAAAGCTCTGAGCTTTCGCGGTCGTGCGCGGCCCTTCCGCCGAAGGCGTGCCGGGGCCAATCTGTACGCTGATGTTTGAATCCGCAGGAAGCGCGAGCTTTGTCTCGCCGGTCTGAGGATTGATTGCGCGAAACGCAAGCCATCTCCCTTTCACGGCTGCGTGCGAGAGATTACGCACGTCCGTATCCGCTTCAACTTCTTCCTGTGTGGCGAGCCTTACTTTCAATTCATTCTTTCCAATGCTCACGTTGACGGTGCTTAGTACGCTCGCAGGATCAATGCCCTGATCGAATTCAACGAACATCAAAGCGTCGCGCGCATTCGACGTTCCGGAAGGGTAAGAGTTTTTCATCACGGGAGCAGGAGTTGCAAAGCTCCATGTGCGTGTGGCGTTCAGAGCGTTGCCGTTGGCAGAGCGTGCGCCTGCGGGAATTGTGACGGAGTAATTTGTCGCCATCGGAAAGCGGCCTGCGGGTTCAAAGAGCAGCGTCTTTGTGCCGACCCAACGCCAGCGTCCCTGCGGCTGCGGCGAGAGCTTGACGGGCAGGTTCTCCGCCGCCACTTCCGTTTGCGAAGAGACTGCCACCATCGGCTGCGAAAACGTCACGCTCAGTTGCGGAGCGAGCGGCACATCGCCTTCAGGCGCAACACGCAATACTTCAAGCGGGCCAGCCGAACCTGTGTCAGGTTTGGAGAGTTGTTCCGTTTGAGGAAAGGTCGCCTTGATTGTCTTGCCCGTGCGCGGCGGAGGAAGCGAGCGGTCACGCATGGCAAAGTCCTGCTCGTCTGCTTCTTCAGCTTTCACATCGGGCAGACGCTTGAGCACGTTTTGAGCTTCGGCATCGGAGAGTTTTGCAGCAGGCGCGACCCTGTTTTCTGTTGACCGACTTTGCGCTTCGCTGCCTTCGCTCAAACGAAAGCGCAGGCCACGCTGCTCTTTCTGCGAATCTTCGGAAGATGTTGAGGTGTCTAAGCCTCCGAAACTTTCAAGTGGCCGCGCGTTGATTGGAAGCATCGCGCTCAGGTGTATGCACAAAATCAGCAGCAGGGAAGCGAGAGTTCTGAGATGAATCATAGCTTTAGTTCCGTTTTGAATTAGACGCGCCGCAGTGAATATTGTTCCAATGCCGGAACGCTTGAACATCGCACAAATTGCGCATGACTAAAGTGCATCTCTAAAGCACAGAGAATAAAATCTCGCCCATCACTCAACTCCCGCTTGATCCTTTGAGGCTCCTTTGTCGGACCAATAAAGCCCCAGCGCTTCCCTCGCGTGTAAAGAGAGCGGTTCCGGCAAGTCTTTCAGGTCGAACCATTCCGCCTCCTGAATTTCGTTTGAGTCTATCTCAAAATCGGAGCGCGCGGCACGGCCCGAAAAGCAATAGACCGTATCGCTGAAACCGCTGTCCGTAGTCGTAAAGGAGCCTAGAAAGTGTATCTCCTGCGGAGTTACTCCGACTTCCTCCCACACTTCTCTCAGCGCAGCGTTCTCCGCAGACTCTCTGCGTCCCACCAGCCCGCCGGGAAACGTCCAGAACCTCTCACCGTAGGTTTGCCGGACCATTATCAACTGTCCCTGATGTTCGATCAGGCAGCGCACGCCGCGTATGTGTGCATGTGTAATTGACCAGTAGAACCGAATCAAGGGAAAGAGCAGCCTGTAGATCGTAGCCAAAGGCTTGTACGGCATGAAGCATTCTAACCGACGCGATGCAGGCGGTGCGAGCGCCTTCAGTCTAACTCCCGTGCCCGAAAAGATAGAACCTGTTCTGACACTCCATACACCTTAAGGGGCGAATCGAGAAAAGGGAGAGCGCCTTCTCGAAGAGGTTTCGTTTGTGCGAACGGCGAACATCGCGGCTTCCGCATTTGACGCAGGCTCTAGCCGTGCCGCCTCTCGACGGAGAGTTCAAGTCTTCCTCTATTCGCTGCGTGGGTGAAGAGACCTGGCCCCGCTCTGCGTTGGTCCTAATATCCTTCTGTTCCTTTTCTGATTTACCGTTCCGGGTGTTGGCGGGAATTGTCCCCGGCAGGGCAAAGCTATTAAAGCGCAGGTTACAGCCGTTACATAAAATCTCACGGTAACCTACGAGACGGAGCGGCAAGGGCGTGTCAACATAACCCCGCCTGAGCCGCGAGCTTCCACATTTAGGACACCGTTTCATTCTGTCATTAAATAGATGCCAAAAGTTCAGAGTAAGGCAGGACTAAAGAGAGTCAGATACCGGATCAGATTGAAGGCTTAAGGTTAACCGGCCCACAGCATGATTTCCGTCTTCGGCCTTATCCTACCCCACGGGTTGCGTAGAGGGCTAAAGGGTTAGATTGAGGCCGGGCGAATTTCAGTTGCCGTGAGCTTAAATGGAATTAGCGTCGCGCGCGAAATCAAATGAGCCGCTCCTGCCTTCTCTTACCTGGCGGATGTAACTGGCGAGGTGTTTGCGGTCCGAATCCGTAATGTGCGTAATGCGAGCGCCAATCAGGTATCCACGCTCACCCGGCCCTTCGTCCAGCTTGTCGTAGCGGACGGGAGCGGCTTGAATGTTGATAACTCCGGCAGGAGTTTCAATGGTGACGCCCAATGGGTAGTTGCCTTCAAGGAGGAAGTATCCGCCGAATTGCAGGGAGGGCACGATCATGGATAGTCCCGTTTTGCTCACGTCGCGCAGATAGCCTCGCACCGAAGGGGAGCAGGGAACGCAGGCTTTTGCCGTTTTGAAGTAGAGCAAGGAGACGCTCATCGGTAGGCGCACATCGTAATGCCGGGCGTAGCTATTGTTGCCAAAATACTGGTAAACATTATCTACGAAGGAATTCACTAGCTTCAGCATATTTCGATACCTCTGTCCCGAAAAAAATCTCAAAATCCCTTGATAGAAAAGATGACAAGACCACCATTATCCAAGCCCGAGGAAGGCTTCAATAAGGAAGAACTCAAGATGATGTGTAGTGGATACGGAAAGCTACTACAAAATGTGCCTGGGAGTTGCTAAGTCCTTGTCACTCAAAAAGTTCGTAAGCAGACCGAGCGGTGAAACTAGCATTAAAGCCTGTCGCCTGTAAAGGGAAATTATGACGAGGCTCCTAAACAATAAGCCCACTACTTTCGCAGGATAGCGAAAATGGCCGACGATTCAGGCGAACGTCTGTCATACGTTTATCCGTCTGTGGAAAATGCGCCTGATGTATCAGCCGTTGAGAGTTAAGAAACGTAAAAGCCCGGCTGCATTTACTGCTACATCCGGGCTTCAGGAAAAACGTGTTGGTGCCGAGGGCGGGACTCGAACCCGCACGACCTTACGGTCAACGGATTTTCTTACCACTACGGCTTTCGCCGCCCGTTAAAAATCGGTTTGTGGTCTGGACTATACCTTCACCTTTTATT
>JBAWGU010000203.1:0-6452 GCA_049593215.1 Pyrinomonadaceae bacterium | reverse complement strand
CTCTCTTCGCGTCCTTTGCGGTTAAGTCCCTTTTAGATGCTCAAATTTCAATCTGCAAATGAAACGTTCAACTCGCGCAACGGCGCAGATTCGCGCGCATCTGCCTGTACGGACTCTTCACGGTTGACGTGGCGATAAAGAATGTCTCGCTGCTGTGGCTTAAAGCCCGCTTCACGAATCAGGTAGCGCAGCATCTTTTCATCCGCGCAGTTGTGCGCGCCTGCGGCTGAGACGACGTTCTCTTCAATCATAATTGAACCCATGTCATCCGCGCCGAAGCGTAAAGCGACCTGGCCCAATTTCAAGCCTTGCGTTAGCCATGAAGATTGAAAGTGCTCTATGTTGTCGAGGAAGAGGCGCGAGACGGAGAGCATCTTGAGATAATCAATCCCTGTCGGTTCTTCCTTGATGCGGCGACCAAGCGCAGTGTTCTCGCGTTGAAACGTCCAGGGGATGAACGCCGTGAATCCGCCCGTTTCGTCTTGCAGGTCGCGCACGCGTTGCAGGTGTCGCACGCGATGCTCAACAGAGTCGCCGATGCCGAACATCATCGTCGCAGTCGAGCGCAAGCCCGTGCGATGAACGGCGCGCATCACCGCGAGCCATTCGTCCGTAGTGCATTTCGTGGAGACGCGCTTGCGCACTTCATCATCAAGAATCTCGCCGCCGCCGCCGGGCAGACTGTACAGGCCAGCGCTTTTGAGACGCTGCATGATCGTCTCGTAATCGAGGCCGGAGATGAGATGTATGTTGTGTATCTCAGGCGGCGAGAAGCAGTGAAGCTGAAAGTCCGGGTATTTAGCATGAAGAGAGCGCAAGAGGTCTTCGTACCACTGAATGCCAAAGTCAGGATGAAGCCCGCCCTGCATCAAGATGCCCGTGCCGCCGAGCGCGATGGTCTCGTCAATCTTCTCGCAAATTTCTTCAAAGGTGCGAACGTAAGTGTCAGGCTTGCCGGGCCTGCGATAAAAAGCGCAGAAGGTGCAGACGACGTTGCAGACGTTCGTGTAGTTGATGTTGCGATCAATGATGTAGGTGACGACGCCGTTGGGGTGCCAGCGTTTGCGCACTTCGTCTGCGGCCAATCCGATGCGCACGAAATCATCGGATTCGAGCAGCGCGGTGCAATCATCCGCCGTCAATCTTTCTCCTGAAAGCGTGCGGTCAATAATAGGTTGAATGTCTGTGGTCATTATCAAAGTCTCACTGGAACGATTTTAGATGCGCGTTTGACGATTTGCAATTTCAGTTCCCTTCAAATCAAGCGGGCGAGTTCTGAAGCGTTCAACTTTTTCGCGCCTTTAGTTCTTCTTTTCTTGCGCCTTTGCGTGAACTTGATGTTTCTCGCAAAGACGCAAGGAACAGAAAGACCAAAGATGCAAAGGAGAGCGCAGCAGCTTCAGTCGCAAATCGCAAATCAGGCTTGCAGATTGCCAACAAGCATCTGCACAAGAGATGTCTTAAACTTCACCCTCTATCATTTGCAAAGGACGCAAGGCCGAAATGATTCCATGCTTGTGCGCGAGCTTGAAATAGAGCTTGAGACCGGCGCGCATCTCTTCGTTCAAATCGAAAGAGATGTTTTCGTGCAGGTACTCGCGCAATTCGCTGCGCGGGAGTTTGAGCGCGGGTTCGTACTCGTTGATGATCTCTTCCGTATGCGCTAAGCCTTCATCGCGCGCGCCTGCAAAATCAAGAGCGCGCACTTTTCCAAGATCACTGACGCGCGCCATCCACATCGCAAAGACAAAACCGAGTCCGGTGTGTTCGCGCCACAGGCTCGCCAGATCATAGACGCGCAAGTTTTCATGCGGAAATGTCATGGCCGGATCGCCGATGATGAGCGCAGCATCGCTCTCTTCTAACATCCGGCGCAGATCGGGCGCGCTCTGTCTCCACTCAGGCTCGAAGCCCAGAAACTCGCGGAAGATGATGCGCACGAGCGCGGCTGAAGTGCGCGAAGAAGTGTCAAGCGCGATGCGGCGCACATCTTTCAAATCACGGACGCGCGATGCAAGCACAACGCTGCGCACACGCCTGCGCGAACCGACGCACACGTCCGGCACAATCAGTATTTCAGGGATGCGCTGATACTCTATGACGGGCACGAGCGCGGCCTCGACTTCACCGCGCTCAAGCATCTCCGCGCAACGCGCAGGCGCAGTGTCTGTCAAAAGCTGCACGCAGCTTTTCTGTGAGCCGTGAAGAAAGGCCCAGATGAGCGGCGCGGTGTTTAAGTAGCTGGAAGCTGCAACGCGCGGCTGAGAGTCTTCTCTTCCCTTCAACATCTTCCCTTTCCGCTTTCATCGTCTGGTGCGTAAACGGATGCTAACGCAAACCTCTGCTAAACGAGAAATGCAAATTCCATTTTGAGCCTGCGTTTCATTTCTCGCTCTCGCCTTTTTACTTTTCGCGTTTGCACTTATATTGTGCTTGCAGATTAATGCGGACGGATGATAAAGAGACGGATGAGAATTTACGACATAAGCGTTCCGATTACGGCTGCCATGCCGACTTATCCGGGCGACCCGGCTGTTGAGATTAAGCAGGCCCAGTCGCTCTCCGCAGGCGATGCGGCTAACGTCACGCTGCTCAATTTCGGCGCGCACACTGGCACACACGTTGACGCGCCCGCGCATTTTATCGAAGGCGCGTCGAAAGTTGATTCGCTCCCGCTTGATGTGCTTATTGGCCCCGCGCGCGTGGTCCAAATTTCAAAAGAGATTCGAGCCATCTCTGCTCAGCATCTTTCCCGTCTTGATCTGGGCGGCGCAACTCGCATTCTCTTTCGCACGCGCAATTCCGATTTCTGGTCCGACGTTTCGGGCGGCTTCCGCGAGGATTTCACTTATCTCGAACCAGAAGCCGCGCGTGCGCTTGCCCGGATGGGCGTGCGGCTCGTCGGCATTGATTATTTGTCGGTCGAGAAATTCAAGTCTGAAAATTTTGAGACGCATCACGCGCTGCTCTCAAACGGAGTGGTCATCATCGAAGGTCTGGATTTGCGTGAAGTCGCGGCGGGTGATTACGAGTTGATTTGCCTGCCGCTCAAAATCGCACAGGGCAGCGGCGACGGCGCGCCTGCGCGTGCGATTCTCAGAACTATTGCTTGACTGAATGCAACGCGAAGAGTTTACAAGAGAGCGCGAAAGATTTGCCGGAAGGTCTATCACAGAGTTGATTGAGCTTCTGTCGAGCGAAGACCTGCGCGCACGCTTTCTCGCGGAGATGTGCTTGCGCGACGCGACTTCGACCTGACTCAGCTTCCGTCCTGCCGGGCCGCAGGACGAGCGCGAACACGCAATAGCAGAATGGCGCGCATGGTGGCAAGAGCGTGAGGCAACTTTCAAAAAGCGTTGGCGAGGAAAGAGAACAGAGATGAGTTCAACTTCAAACGAACATGGCTGGCGCGATTCTCCGAGTTACCGTGAGCGCGTCTTTGAGATTGTGCGGCAGATTCCTACGGGCCGCGTGATGACTTACGGGCAGATAGCGGAGATGCTCGGCGAAGGCTACACGCCGCGCACCGTTGGATTCGTCATGCACTCCGCAGATGAAGAGACGACGCCCTGGCATCGCGTCATCAATTCGCAGGGCGCGTGCTCTACGGGCCGCATCATTCTGCCGCCTGATAAGCAGCAGCGTATGCTCGAAGCCGAAGGCGTCGTGTTCGATGCGCGCGGGCGTTGCCAGCTAGGCACGTACCGTTGGATGCCTGATGAAGATGCAAATGCCGGAACGGATGAGCGAGATGACGAGCAGCCGAGTCTGTTTAGAGACTAAAAGGGTAGCAAGCAATCTTGTAGGGGCAGGGACAAGTCCTCTGCCCGTCTTTAATCGAAACAATAAATTAACAGGATGGAAAGGATAAACAGGATTAAGAATTTTGCCTTTTTATCCTGCTCATCCTGTCCATCCTGTTTGAATCTGCCGTGAATTGTGCGGGCAGGGACAAGCCCTGCCCCTACAGTGTGGTCAGATGCTCTTATTTTGAATTAAGAGAGAGGCACAGATGATGAGTAGTGATCCGCTCAGGCAGCAAGTTCCCTATGAAGTCAGCGCGCCGCGTTATTCCGTTTCGCATCAGATGGTGACGACTGCGTTTGAGCTTCCCGGCTATCGCGTCACGCAGAATCTTGGCATAGTGCGCGGCATCGTCGTTCGCTCTCGCTCGCTTATCACGAACATCGGCGCGGTGATGCAAACATTAGTCGGCGGCAACATCACTGCCTGGACGCGGCTCTGCGAACAGACGCGCGTCGAAGCTTTCGAGATTATGATTCAACACGCGACAGAGCTTGGAGCCAACGCCATCATCGGCGCGCGCTACGATGCGACGGAGATTGCGAGCGGCGCAACTGAGGTGCTCGCTTACGGCACGGCAGTCATAGTTCAGCCGACAGACACGGAAGGAATCTACCGCTCTTGAAAGAGATAGAATTAAGCGCTGAGAAGTTGGAGCGCGTCCGCGAAGCCTTCCAAAAAGTTCCTTTCGCGCGACTGCTCGGCCTCGAAATCGGAGAGGCGCGACACGGCGAGGCCACCATTTATCTGAACCTGCGCGAAGATTTGAAGCAGAACAACGGCGTCGTGCATGGCGGCGCAATCGCCTCGCTCGTTGACACTGCGGCGGCCTTCGCCATCCTCACTGTGCTCGAAGCAGGCCAGACAACGACCACAGTTGACCTCACCATTCACTACATGCGCCCGCTCGTCAAAGGCCGCGTCGCGGCGCGCGCAACTGTCTTGCGGGCCGGACGCCGCATGATAACGGTCTCCGTGGAAGTCAGAGACGAGGCGGAAACTCTTGTCACAACAGCGCTTACAACCTACATCCGGCTCTCCTGAGCCGCGCTTTCCCCTTTACTTACTCACCTTTCAAATTCTCGTTTACATCTTTGTTAATCCATGTCAAAATAGGTTTTGACTTCGCTGCTCGCCCAGAAGCCCGCAGCCGTTCGTTTCCAGCAGGGTCGCAGTTCTCCCACGTGTCGTCTCTTTTCAGCCGTTTGACCTCATGCATTCTTTATACAACGCACTGCTCGCACAGCATTCACGACAGCTAACTCCGGTTCGCTGCGCCGAGCAGACGATTGCGCAACTGCATCGCTACTTTGAAGAGGTGGTGCTTGAGAACAATCTCTCGCCTCTGATTGTCGAAGGGCTGCCGCGCATGGGCAACCGCTCGTTGCGCGATCTGGCGCGCATACGCGATCTGGTGCGCGTCGCGCATAGAGCCTTCTTCTTTGTGACGCCCGGCGATGCGATTAAAAATCTTCCGCTCTGCATTAGCGACCTCACGCGCGACCCTGTGCTCTTGAAACGCTCTGTCGAAGAAGCGGACTCCGAGCGCTTTGTCGTGATCGCCGATGCGCGCTTCTCCGCCCTGCTCGTCTCGATACATACGGATGAAAGTGATGGAGCGGAGCAAGGCGGCGACCGTGTGGTCTGGACGTTTGAGCCTGACGTGGTTTATTCCGCGCTCGAATACCTGATGGCGCGCGTTCACGCCGAAGATTCTTTTCTGTCATCAACATTTTCAAACGCCGTGCGCGCCTCTATGCCGAAGGCGACTTCGCTGCAACTGACCGTGAGCGTGACGACGAAGCTTGCGCGGCTCTTGCAGGAACAGGCAGGACGCGAAATCGCCATCAACCGCATCGCCATCGCCATACGCAACTCGCTGGACCTTTCAAGTGTCTTGAAGACGACAGTCAACGAGGTTGGCTGCGCGCTCGGCGCAGAGCATTGCGGGCTATGGGTCGAAGGCGAAAACGATCAGCCTGCACTGATAAGCTGCTACACGCGCGATAACACGGAGAGCGCAGTCAGCGAAGAAGATGTTATCAACGACATCAACAATTACATCCTGCGCATTGACAAGAGTCTCAAGAACTATGTCGTTGACGGAAGCACAAGTCCCGGCAAAGAAGAAGCTCATCCAATCGCAGGCGTCCCACTTATCTATCAGGAACGTTTTATGGGCGCGCTGCTCGTGCGCTCGGACGACCCCGCGCGCATCTGGCAGGATAGCGAAATTTTGTTATTGCGCACCGTTGCAGATCAGGTGACTGTGGCCGTCAACCACGCGCGCCTCTATGCACAGATGCAGCAGCAGGCGCTCACGGACGTGCTCACAGGCTGCTTCAATCGCCGCTCGTTCGAGATGCAGCTTGAGCGCGACCTGCAACTTGCGACGCGTATGCGCCAGCCGCTCTCTTTAGTCTTCCTTGACATTGACAATTTCAAACGCGTCAACGACACCTTCGGCCATGAGGCCGGAGATAACGCTCTGCGCCTGATCGCTGATGTCATCCGCGAAGAGTTGCGCGGTGTGGACACAGCCGCGCGCTACGGCGGCGAAGAGTTTGCAATCATCCTGCCGCAAGCGGACGCCGAAGGAGCGATCATCGTCGCCGAGCGTCTGCGCGCCCGCATCGAACACACACAGG
>JBAWGU010000202.1:0-5248 GCA_049593215.1 Pyrinomonadaceae bacterium | reverse complement strand
ATCCGTCAAGCCGCAGCAGGAAAGCGACTACAATATGAGTCGGTTTCGGATGGCCGCGCAAGTGTAATTTGAAAGGTTGGCGGAGAAGCAACGAAGTTACAGATTTTAACGATGGATATGAGTAGTAAGACGCGGACGCATGGATTCGGATGGCTCAAGCATGATCGCTTCATCGGCGCGATTGTCTTCCTGACGGCCTTGCTGATCTTCTGGTTCTCGCCTGTCTATCAGGTGACGGATTCCAAATATTCCATGATGGTCACGGAGAGCCTGCTCAAGTATCGCACGTTCGCGCTGGACAACTACGCGGTCCCGCGCCTCGCGCCTGTCGAGCGCGAAGATTACACGATGGATGGCGACATCTATCAACTTGAGCTTGCGCGCGGCCACATCTTCTACTTCTTTCCGCCGGGAAGCTCTGTCCTCTCCGTGCCCTACGTGGCCCTGATGAACGCTTTTGGCATTTCGGCTGTGAATGCGGATGGCACGTACAGCCATCTCGGAGAGATGCGAATTGAAACAAGCCTCGCGGCTATTTTGATGGCATTGCTCGCGGCTCTCTTCTTTTACACGAGCCGTTTAGTTCTCCCGCTCAGTTGGAGTGTTATCATCGCTCTGGGCGGTGCGTTGGGCACGCAGGTATGGAGCACAGCTTCGCGCGCCCTGTGGTCGCATACGTGGCTCATCCTGCTGCTGGGCATAGTCGTCTATCAACTGCTCGCGCAGGAGGCGTGCAAGCGCAGGCTGAATCCTGTGTTGATGGCTACCTTGCTTTCATGGATGTATTTTGTGCGACCGAGCGCGAGCATCACAATCATTGCGCTCAGCATCTATCTCTTGCTCTATCATCGCAAGCTGTTCATCCCGTATGCCGTGACGGGCGCAGTCTGGTTAGCCGTGCTGGTCCTTTATTCGTGGCACAACTTCGGGCATCTTCTGCCAAGCTATTACCGCGCGAATCGCCTGCGGCTCTGGTGGTTCAAGGTTGCGCTGCCCGGCAACTTCATCAGTCCCGCGCGAGGTCTGCTGGTTTACGTTCCTGTGCTGTTGTTCGTCGCTTACCTGCTCGTGCGTTACAGGAGAGAGGTGGCAACGACGAGATTGATGTGGCTCGCGCTCTTGATTGTGGCGGGCAACATGATTGTCATTTCTCTCTTTCCGCACTGGTGGGGCGGCGCGGGTTTTGGACCAAGATTCAGCACAGACATCGTGCCGTGGTTTGTGCTGCTCGCCATACTCGGCGTGCGGGCGATGTTAAAGTGGAGAGCGGAGCACAGAGCGGAAGCGTCTCGTCTCAAATGGAGCGCGCAGCTTGCGTCGGGCGCGATTCTTTTAGCGTGCAGCATCTTTATCAACGCGCGCGGCGCAACGGCAGCGCAGACGTGGCTCTGGAACACTCAACCCACAGACCCTGACACCATGCACGTAGATGTCGCGGGGATGGAGAGAAAGCTCTGGGACTGGCGACAGCCGCAATTTCTGGCAGGGCTTGTGCCGCCGTCTCCGCCGCAAGTTTTTCCAACGCTTGAGAGTCGAATTGATTTCAAGTCGAAGGAGGCGAACAAGTATGTCTGGTATGGCTGGAGCGGGCCGGAGGAGAATGGGCGCTGGACAGACGGAGAGGAAGCCGCCCTCGTCTTTACACTGAACGAGGTGAAAGACATCACCGTCCAAATCAGATTAGGGCCAGCCCTCACGCCCGGCAAAGTTTCGCAGCAGAGACTGTATGTTGAATTGAACGGTCAACAGGTTGACGCACTCGTTTTCAACGAGCCAAAGGTGTATGAATTTTCAGTGAAGCTCCCGGCAAATATTCTGCGGCAAAAAAACAGCCTTGTCTTCAAACTGCCGGACGCAGCTTCGCCGTCTTCTCTGAAACTCAGCGACGACCAGCGCGTGCTCGGAGTGTTAGTTGAATGGATGCAATTTGAGACTCAAGCAGCCGGACAATAACTCTTAATCTGGGAGCGCAGGCATCTTGCCTGCATAGCGTGCGAGAAGCACGCTTATGCAAGTTTAGCTTTTATTCAATCTTGAAAACATTTCTATCCATCGTTCGCGCCTTCGCGCTCATGGCAGGCAAGATGCCTGCGCTCCCGGCAAGGGAATATTTGTGAAGCGAGATAATAGAATCGAGCTATCAGGCTGGGGCCGCTACCCGCGCGCGCGCGCGTCCGTCATCCGTCCAGAATGTGTGGAAGAGGCGAAGCTTCAATCAGAGGGTAGCGCGATTGTGCGCGGGCAGGGGCGCAGTTACGGCGATGCCGCGCAGACGAGCGAAGGCGTTGTGATGCTGACGGAGCGGCTCAGTCGCATGATCGCTTTCAATGAAGAGACGGGAGTGCTCAAGGCTGAAGCTGGCGTGACGCTCGAAGAAATTCTGGAAAAGTTTGTGCCGCGAGGGTGGTTTCCATCCGTCACGCCGGGCACGAAGTATGTTTCGCTCGGCGGCTGCGTCGCGGCGGATGTTCACGGCAAGAATCATCATCGTGAAGGAACGTTTGGCGATCACGTCAGAGAGTTGGAGCTTGTTCTGGCAAACGAAGAGAAACTGCGTTGCTCGCCTGTTGAGAATGCAGAAATTTTCCGGGCCACAATCGGCGGCATGGGCTTGACGGGAATTATTACCGAAGTCTCTTTTCAGTTAAGACCGGTTGAGACGGCTTACGTCGCGGTGCAACATCACGCGGCGCGTAATCTCTCTGCGCTGCTTGAAATGTTTGAAGACGAAGCTTTCGATGATGATTACACTGTGGCGTGGATTGATTGTCTTGCGAAGGGCGCGAAGCTTGGGCGCGGCGTCCTGATGCGCGGCCATCACGCTTTGCTCGAAGAGTTGCCGGAAAATACGAAAGAGCCTTTGCGTCTCAAGCATCGCGCGCAATTTAATCTCTCATTCGATTTTCCTTCGTGGACCTTGAACGCTTTCGCAGCCGCCGTCTTCAACGAACTTTACTTTCGTCGTCAGGGTGCGCGCGGGAGCGAGTTCATCTCAGACTACGAGAGCTTCTTTTATCCGCTCGACCGCATAGGCAACTGGAATCGCTTATATGGCAGGCGCGGCTTTGTGCAGTATCAATGCGTGATTCCGGCTGCGCGCGCGCGCGTTGGGATGAGACGGCTGCTTGAGGAAATTGCGCGCAGCAAATATCCTTGCTTCCTCGCCGTGCTCAAGCGTTTCGGAGCGGAAGGGCAGGGGCTGCTCTCGTTTCCAATGGAAGGCTACACGCTGGCTCTGGATATGGCTGTTGGAGATGCGCAGTTTTTCAAGTTTCTTGATCGCCTTGACGAGCTTGTACTCGAACACGAGGGCCGCGTCTATCTGGCAAAAGATGCGCGCCTTAACGCCGCAACTTTTCGCGCGATGTACCCGCGTCTCGCGGAGTGGCAACGCATCAAGCGAAGCGTTGACCCTGACGGTCGTTTCCGTTCCGACCTTTCGCAAAGGCTTGCCCTCTAGCGCACCGAGAATGACTTTAGCCGAACGCTTCAGACCTCTAACAACATGGCGCGCACTGCGAAGCCTGACACAGGAGCGCAGCGTGCGCTCAGCCCTCTTCGCCTTCACGCTCACGCGCGCAATCATTCTCGTTGTCTTTATCGTGACGGCGCACGTCCGTCTTGAGCCAACAACTTTCGGCGGCGAGGTGAACAACCTTAGCATCTCACTTACCGGTAAAGCTGTCGCGCGCAAACTTGCCAGCACGCTCCTCGTCGCAGATGCTAAATGGTATCTGGGCATCGCAAGCGAAGGCTATGATGCAGGCCCGTTCGCGCTGGACAGGCAACATAACTGGGCCTTCTTCCCGCTCTATCCTTTGCTTCTGCGGCCCTTCATACGATTAACAGGCGAGGCTGCCTTCACAGCTTTCGCCCTGTCGAGCATTCTCTTCCTGCTCGCTTTAATACTCCTGCATAAACTTGCAATCACGTTTGGCTGTGACGAGGCTTGCGCGGATCGCGCGGTCTTCTACCTCGCAGCCTTTCCCGTCAGCTACTTCTTCTCGATGGCGATGACGGAATCGCTCTTTCTCTTTCTGACTGTCGGAAGTTTTTACGCGGCGCGGCGCGAGCGTTGGTGGACGGCAGGATGCCTGGGCGCGCTCGCTTCTGCAACGCGCGTCAACGGCATCTTCCTCCTGCCCGCTCTGCTTGTGCTCTACTTCGAGCAGCGACGAAGCCTCAGACCGCGCGCCGATATTCTAGGACTTTTTTTAATACCTCTGGGGTTGATTGCGTTCATGCTCTACCTGCATTTTCTGACGGGCAATGCGCTGGCCTTCAAAGATGCTTTAGCTATGTGGGACCGGCAGTCAGGATTTTTTCTGCGCCCGCTCCTGAGCTTTCTCGGGCACGCCAAAGAGTTGGCTCACAGTTGGGACTTCAGCGCCCTGAACTTTCTTTCAGCGATGCTGGCGTTCACCTGCGCCTTCGTTCTTATCAAGCGGCGCGAGTGGGCGCTCGCTCTCTACACGCTGTTGATTGTGGTAGCTCCGCTCTCATCGCAAATCTTGCAAAGTCTGACGCGCTATGTGATGTTGGCCTTCCCCATCTTTATTGTGCTGGGGACGGCTGGCCGCTCGCCACGCTTTGACCAGACTGTGAGAGCCGTCTTCACGGCTCTGCTCGGCATCATGGCTCTGCTTTTCGCCGCACGATTCAGTCTTGCCATGTCGTAGAAGGATTCTGTCGTCCCGGACTAAAGGAAAGTAGAACAAGAAACTCCGATGAAATTCGCGCGCGACCTATTGAGTTTGATGCGGCCACGACAGTGGGTTAAGAGCGGATTCGTCTTCGTCGGAATCCTCTTCGCTAACTCATGGCGGCAGACCGAAACTCTTGAGCGCGCGCTCGCCGTCGCCGTCGCATTCTCTTTAGTCGCAAGCGGCGTCTATATCTTCAACGACCTCTTCGACCGCCAGCACGATCTTCAGCATCCGCAGAAAAAGGATCGCCCGCTCGCTTCAAAGAGGATCGGCACAGGCGCGGCCATACTCTTTCTCGTCATCCTCTGGCTCGCGGGTTTAACCCTCGGCGTCTTCATTTCAATCAAAGTCCTTTTCATCTTAGCCATCTACATCTCTATCAACATCGCCTACTCGCTCGGCTTAAAGCATGTCGTGCTGCTTGATGTCTTTATTATTGCGGGCGGCTTCATGCTGAGGATTCTCGCGGGCACGTCCGGCATCGGCATCGCGCCTTCGCAGTGGCTCTTAATCTGCGGCTTGATGGCCGCACTATTCTTAGG
>JBAWGU010000201.1:0-16864 GCA_049593215.1 Pyrinomonadaceae bacterium | reverse complement strand
CTTCATCCTTGCTTTTCTGACCCGCCCGCTACCGCAGGCGGTTCTGACCTCCGAGCCTTTGCTCTTGAAGTCGGATAGACCTGTACTTAAAGACAGCGCCATGACGGAGAGAGTGTCCGTAGCGGCTCTCTCTCCTCACGGCCCGCATTCGCGGTTTGTGTGAACGACGACCGAAGCGAACCTTTGCTGGTATTCGGCTGAGGTGATAAAAGCGCAGACCATCGCGCGGTAGTTATCCGGCACACGGTTGTTCAAGACATTCAGCCAGAATTGGTAGCCGCCTTCATCAGGATCACGCCTCAGATAACCGAAGTACTCAATCAGCACGAAACTGTTGTTGTACTCGGCCTGCCTGAACTCGTTGCTGTCAATCACCGCCCGCAGAACGCTGGCACGGCTTTCGGCGAGACTGCTCCCGCTCTCATACAGATTCAGGTAGTCGCTTCGTCTGGCCGTCAAGTCCACTCCGGATGCCTGTTTGACGTTCGCCAGAAGCGCATCAAGGAACTGCTCCGCCGTCTGCGCTCCCGTGTACTTCTGCGCGAACTCCGTGCGATTGACTAACACTTCGGAAAGCGCCACTTGACTCTGTGCCAACTGGTCGCCGCCAACCACCTGCTGCCGGTCTGCGGCGTACTCCGCGTAGCCTACTCGTCGTCCCAGGCCCGCCTTGTAGAGCCTGTAAACGAAAGAGCCTGTCTGTTGATATTCCTGCTCCATGAAGAAGGCTGCGCTGACATCAATCCTGCGGTCATGCAGGCAGGCCGCATCTACACCACACGCGCCAATCTCATTGGACCAGTAGAGAAGTCCTCCCGCGTCAGGCTCGCGCCCGAGGAAATCCAGATATTGCTGGCGCACGAAGAACATGTCGGTCTCAAGCGGATTCGACGACGGTGTGCTGTCGGCGATGGCAGTGAAGAGCGCGTCCGCTTTGTCGCCCACGAGCGAGAAGGAGAGGCTCTTTGGATTGAAATCGTAGTTGGCGCGCTCCGGCACGACCGTGTAGAAATTGTTGACCGCTACGCTATCGAACTTGTAGAAGCCGTCTGAGTCAGTGATCGTGCTCGCGGACGCGCCTCCGTTGAGTCGTATGACGACGCCTCCAAGCGGCGTGCCGTCGCCTGTCACGATGCGCCCGCTAATCCTTGCGGGAGCATTGGTCGGCGCGTTCGTTGAGTTCATGGTCCAGGGCGAGAACTGCGTCACACCAGTCTTCTCTACCCAGTTAGCTGTGGTGTCGAAGTTAGTGATGGGCTGCGGAGACCAGCCCGTACTACCGTTGTAGCGCCAGAGATTCAGCCCTGCTCCCTCCGTGTTTCCGTTCAACTCCGTATCGAGGTAATGCAAGCGCAGAGTCGCAGAGATGCCGCTGCCGCCGTTGGGAGTAATCGTGTAAGTGCGCTGCACGGCGGTTGGATAGCCCATTGGGCCTGATGGCACAGCCTTGACCAGATTGACAGTGATGTCCGTAGGCGCTGTGCCCGAATTGATTGTTATCTGATTGTTCGGGTTGCCGAAGCTCAAGGCGCTGCCGCCGGAGACAAACCCTGTGCGCTTGACGTTGCCGACCACATCGCCGCCGCCCGTAGAACTTGCCGTCGCGGGCATCGTCAGCGTAAACGCTCCGGTGTTTATATCGCCGCTCGTCAGAGCAAGCACTCCGTTGACCGTCCCGTTCGTGCTGAAGTTGACGCCCGATGCATTGTTAATACTCAGGTTGTTGAAAGTAGTGACGTTTGCGCCGCCAACTGTTTGAGCGGACGAGCCGTTGAAGTTGACAGTGTTGCTGTTGGCTGTGAAGGTTCCATTGTTGGTCCAGTTGCCTGAGACGTTGATCGTGGTTGCGTTTGTTCCCGCCAGAGTAGCCCCGCTATCAATCTGCACGTTGTTGTAGGTGCTGCTCGAGGTGAACGTGCCCGCTTTGACTTCTATTAATCCCGTGACAGTGAGTCCCGCGAAGCCTGTTGTGCCCGCCGTGTTATTGAGCGTCAGGTTATTGTAAGTGGTGAAGCCGGACGGCAGAGTTTGCGGCGAGCCGGAGCCGTTGTACTCGACTGTGCTTCCGGTGACGGTGTAGGCGCTCGCGCCCGGCGTGAACGTGCCTGCTATTTTAATCGTGCCGGTGGAGTCCAGAGTTCTCGCGCCTCCGCCGCTGCTGCTCAGATTGTTGTAGGTGAAAGCAGGGATTGTTTGCGCGCCTGCGCCGTTGAAATCAATCGTGCTTCCGGTAATGGTGTAAGTGTTCGTGCCGGGCGTGAATGCGCCTGCGATGCCGATTGTGCCGGAGGAGGCGAGCGTTCGCGCGCCGCTGTTGCTGCTTGTCAAATTGTTGTAATTGAAAGCAGGAATTGTTTGCGCGCTCGCGCCGTTGAAATCAATCGTGTTGCCCGTGACTGTATGGCCTGTGGCTGTGCCAGTGGTGAACGTGCCTGCGATTCCAACGGTGCTACCGTTCGGCAAGGTCTTGTTGAAGTTGCTGAAAGTGAGATTGCCGTAATTGCCGGGAGCAACCGCTTGACCGGCAGAGCTTTGATTGTAGTTGACAGTTCCCGTTGCGCTGCTTGAGATTGAGCCGCCTGTGAAAGAGACCGCGCCGTTGAGCGTCAAGGTGTTCGTGACAACGCCCAGCACGCCACTTGTCAAGGTCAACGTTCCGCCGACAGTTTCGTTGTTTCCAAGATTGACGCCGTTGGCGTTGTTGATGGTCAGGTTGTTAAAGGTCGTCGCGCTTGTGCCGCCTAGCGTTTGAGTTGCTGCGCCGTTGAAGTTGACGGTCCCTGTGCTGGCTGTGAACGTGCCGTTGTTGGTCCAAGTGCCAGAGACGTTGATGGTGCTGCCAGCCGTCGCGGCTAAAGTTGCGCCGCTATCAATCTGCACGTTGTTGTAAGTGCTGCTCGAAGTGAACGTGCCTGCTTTGACTTCAATCAAACCATTGACTGTCAACCCTGCGAAGCCTGTTGTGCCCGCCGTGTTATTGAGCGTCAGATTGTTGTAAGTCGTAAAGCTGGACGGAAGCGTTTGCGCAACGCCAGAGCCGTTGTATTCGATGGTGCTGCCGGTGATGGTGTAAGTGTTTGTGTTGGGCGTGAACGTGCCCGCAATCTTAATGATGCCGCTTGACGCGAGCGTGATTGCGCGCCCGCTGCCGCTCACGGTCAGGTTGTTGTAGTTGAAGGCCGGGACGGTCTGCGCGCCCGCGCCGTTGAAATTAATCGTGTTGCCCGTGACGGTGTGTCCTGTGGCTGTGCCTGTTGTGAATGTTCCGGCGATGCCGACAGTGCCGCCATTAGGCAAGGTCTTATTGAAGTTGCTGAAAGTCAGGTTGCCGTATGTGCCCGGAGCAACCACTTGACCGGCAATGCCTTGATTGTAGTTGACAGTTCCCGTTGCGCTGCTTGAGATTGAGCCGCCTGTGAAAGAGACTGCGCCGTTTAGAGTTAAAGTGTTTGTGACAACGCCGAGCACTCCATTAGTTAATGTCAACGTTCCGCCGACGGTTTCATTGTTTCCAAGATTGACGCCGTTGGCGTTGTTGATGGTCAGTTTGTTAAAGGTCGTCGCGCTTGTGCCGCCGAGCGTTTGAGTTGCTGCGCCGTTGAAGTTGATAGTGTTGCTGTTGGCTGTGAAGGTTCCATTGTTGGTCCAGTTGCCTGAGACGTTGATGGTCTTGGCGCTGGTTCCTGCGAGCGTAGCTCCCGAGTCAATCTGCACGTTGTTGGCTGTGGTATTAAATGCTGTGAACGTGCCCTGCTGCACTCTCATTAGTCCATTCACGATGAGGCCATCGAAGCCCGTCACGCCCGCCGCGTTGTTGAGCGTCAGGTTATTGTAGGTCGTGAAACCGGAGGGCAGAGTTTGCGCGCTCGTCCCGTTTAATTCAACTGTGCTGCCCGTGACGGTGTGGCCTCCGGCAGCGCCTGTAGTGAATGTGCCAGCGACTTTGACTGTGTTGCCGTTAGGGAGCGTCTTGGTGAAATTACTGAAAGTGAGATTGCCGTAATTGCCCGGAGCAACCACTTGACCGGCAGAGCCTTGATTGTAGTTGACAGTTCCTGTTGCGCTGCTGTTAATCGAGCCGCTGGCGAAAGAGACAGTGCTATTGAGAGTTAAAGTGTTCGTGCTCACGCCCAGCACGCCGTTCGTCAGATTCAACGTCCCGCCGACCGTCACGTTGCCGCCCATATTCACGCCCGCCGCGTTGTTGATGGTCAGGTTGTTGAAGGTCGCCGCGTTTGTGCCGATGGATTGAGCAGACGAGCCGTTGAAGTTGAAGGTGCTGGTGCCTGCTGTAAACGTCCCGGCGGTGAAAGTAAAATTGCCGAGGATGTTCACGGCGCTGCTGCCGCCGCTGAATGTCCCGCCGGTCTGCGCTACGCTGTTGAAAGTTCCCGCCGCAATGTTCAGGTTGCCCGTCAGATTTACTGTCGTGCCAGCATTGAAAGTGCCGTTGAAGACATTCAGGTTGCCGGTTATGCCGACGGTGCTGGTGTTGCCGTTGAACGTGCCGCCCGACAGAGTGTTCTTCGCAACGTTGAGATTGTTGTTGACGGTGATGGTGCTGTTGTTGGCGGTGAACGTGCCGTCAACTACGCTCAGGTTGGCGAAGGTTACGTTGCTTCCGGCAAAATTGGTCCAGAGACCGTTGACCTGTATCTCGACGTTATCGGCCAGATTAAGAGTGCCTTTGGCTGTGACTCCGCCGACAGTGTTATCACCTATGCCAGCGCCGTTTGCATCATTCGTCGCCGTGTTGCCTGAAAAGGTGATGGTCCCGCCCGTAGTGCCATCTATCGTCGCGCTGCCGCCCGACAAGTAAAGACCTCCGCCGTTTACCTTCGCCGTGTTCGTGGATACTGAAGTCGTGTTAGCAGCCGTAGCGTCTAAGGTCAGCGCCAAACTCTCGACGATAATCCCGCCGCCGCTACCATTTGTCGCCGTGTTGCCCGTGAAGGTTGAGTTGGTGATGTGAAACGAGCCGGTGCCTAAATTGAAGGTGAAGAGGTCAGCTCCGCCGCCGCCGCTTGCAGTTGAGCCTGCCGTGTTGTTCGTGAAGGTAGTGCCTGTCATGACCAGATTGCCGGTCGCGCCACTCTGTCCTGAGCCAGCCGAACCCGGCGCGTAAGCCAGGCCGCCGCCCGGGCCTCCCGCCGGAGCATTGACAGTGGAACTCGTATTATTGTTGAAGGTGCAATTTGTGACCGTCAGGTTGCCGCCGAATTTGTTGAGTCCGCCGCCACCTGATGTCGCGGCAGTGCCGCTGGTCCGATTATCATCGAATGTGACATTGCTAACGCTCATTACTTCGCCCAGCGCGCCCCCGACTATAGCGCCGCCGCCCACGCCGTTAGCGTCTCGACCACCTTTCATCGTCAATGCTGAGATGTTGTAGGTGTTGGCTGCGAAAGGCAGATTCACGCACAGTATTCTGGCGTTAGCCAGCGTCTGCTGAATAATCGTAGAAGCCTGCCCTGCTCCCATAATGGTAGTGGTCGGACTGATAACTAAATCTCCGGCATTGGAATTATCACAGCCTGTGCCACCGGAGAGGCTTAACGGGTAAGTGCCCGCATTGATGCTGATGGTAGTTCCCGCGTTAGCATGGGCAAAGAGAGCCGCATCGCGCAGCGAGCATGTGCCCGTGCCTGTCGTAGCACAGCCGGGACTGTGAATAACGTCTGGCGTCGAGTTGACTGTCACGGTAGCGGTAGGCGCGAGGGGAACGATGCTGGCTTGCGTAGAGCCGGAATTTAAGAGCACCATGTTGCGCTCGCCGTTCAGCTTTGTAGGCAGCGCAAGCACGGCCCTCGGCGAGCTTGTGACATTCAGGCTCAGGCTGGAAACACCGTCCACATCTGTGACTGATCCTGCGCTCGTCGTGTCCTGCTGCGCGCTTGCGCCTTGCCCGACGATGTTGAGCCTGTGCTGGCCCGCGTCCAGCACAAGTAAATCTTCCGTGTCGCCCCAGGAGATTTGCGAACCCACAAGCGCCTTCTTCTGCCCTACAGCATCCTGAGCAGTTGCTACTGCGGGTCCCAGATCAAGCGGCTCGCTCCAGCCGTCCGCATGGCTTGCAACCCAGCCGGGCGCGGATTCTATCTCCGAAACAGCCTGCTTCTTCATGGTCAGGGGCTGGCGTCTTGCCTGAGCACGCTCTTCCAACTCCGCCTCGTTAAAGCGCTGCTTATTGACATTCCCCTGCTCCAACAAATAAACCTCTCCGCCTTGCGCCTCTACTGCAATCTCCGTGCGTCCCTGCCTATCCCAGACGAAATTGCCCAGCGCCAGACTCTGCGCGTTGAAAGGAATGCTCACGTGCTCGACGTTCGACTGCTGCGGAGGCTGATTCATGCGCCCCCAGCCGTGAATGATCTCCACCTCATTGCCAGCAGCAACAGCCACGTCCATGAAAGGATCGCTATCGAGCCGAGCGAATTCCAACGCCGTCGCCTCGGACGGAAGCTGGTAAGTGTTGACCGCACCGTAGAGACCGTTTTCCGCGCCGTCATAGATGAGTAGCTGAGACCCTGCAACTCCGTTGATGCCGACCGCAACATCAGTCTTACCGTCCGCAGCCTTGAACTCGCCCGCCGCAAGCGCCGTCACCTGACCCGGCAACTCTATACGCTCAGGCGAGCCGAGACCCCCAGACCTGTCGCCTGCCATCAGGTACAGACCACCGCCACGCGCGGCCAGCAACACATCCGACTTTCCGTCCTCGTTGAAATCGCCCGCAGCTAAAAAGTCTGCGGCCTCCGGCGTCATGTATACGGAAGCCAGAGGCAGCAGTGCGTCAGGGTTTTCGCCTTGCTGCATCCGCACGAAAACAGAATCATCGTGGGGCGCGAACGCGTCAGGGTTCCCGCGCTGCACAGTCACAATACCGAGTCCGTTCACCGCATAGCCTGCTACCACGTCCGGCGCACCGTCGCTATCAAAATCGGCGGACGCAAGAGAGCGCGCCTGAGCTATGCCGGAACGCAAGGCATCATTAGCCGTTTGGTCGCCGCGATACTGCGTCTGAAGCTCTCGCCCGTCTCGCAGATTCAGTAAAGACCCGCCGCGTCCCGCCGCCTGCACCGTAATCTTCTGCTCATGGCTCATCTGGCTCACTGCGCCGGATGCTTTACCGGATGCTTTGAAGATGCCGGTGGCGTGTAGCGCCAGCAATGATGCCAGACTGAAGAACAAGGTGAGCGAAATGCGAACTGCGAATCGAGACGTAAGGTGCTTCATGAATTCCTCCGAATTACCGCTGATTCTAAATTTGTGAGTGGGACGGCTTGACCGAGCGCACGACGGGCAAGATTTGAAGGGAGACTAATGATTGCAATGCTTTCCGTCGCTGTTTTAGTATGCCAGACCGCCTGCGACGGTGTAAACGAAAAAAAGGCGCGAGCAAGGAGGAGATAATCGGAACGCCTCTTCTTCTTCGCGCCTATATGCAGGAGTTTCAAACTTCCGAAAGCCTTAGTCTTTTAAGTTAGCCCGTTTTTGCTGACGAACATGCGTGTCATCCGTTTCCACATCATGGTCGTCCGTGTCTATCTTTCTCTGCGCGCAGCACAGAGCTTAAAAACTCATTTCAGTTGCCGCAGTCGGGCGGAGTGGCATTGGTAATGGTCCACGAATCGTTGCCCTCGCACGAAGCCGTGTGCGTCAGGAAGCATCCGTTCTGGTCCTCTGTGATGACCTTGACGCCCGCTCCGTCGCAGGAAACGTTGTTAAGCGTGTACGAGCTGCCGGAACTTATCGTCGCGCCGTCGAGTTGATCCGGCCCCCAGGCATCCTGATCCGTCGGCGATAAGAAGACGTGACGTATCTCCAACGCCGAATTGTTTGTGATGGTGACGGAGATGGTCTGTGTGTGCGCGCCTGAGAGCGCAGACGCTGCTGCTGCGAGCGCAAAGACTATCGTGATGAGCGCCCCCATACGGAAAAGATTTTTCAAGTTGACGATTGCTGCTAAGCGACTGCTCATAAACGCTCCTCTCTAACTATGTCTGCGAAGGCGATAAAGTCAATTTACTATCCGTCCCTCGATTCGCTTCTTAAAGTGCGCGGCTGAGTCTGATAGGTTTCATCAACCCGAGCCGCGCTTCTCTGCACGTGACGCCGCGCCGAACTTCCGTGCCGACTCAAGGGCAGTTGCTGAAGACCGTGTAGTGCGGTCCGCTGTCAACAGCACTGCCGCCGCCCTGATTCGCAGGCACAGTTACTTTGGCAGTGGCTGTGCCGACGTTACCGGCTGAATCCACCACCTTGAACCAGATCGTATAGACGCGCCCGTCGCCTCCGCCGTCGCGCTCTGAGCGCAACTGCACAGACTTGCAATCGGATGCAATCACGATGTCGTTCGTGGTGTTGCCATCGCCATTACCGTTCTCTGTCTCGTCGCTGGTCACCTTCGAGACAACCACGCTGCTGACGCCGATGCTGCCGCAGCTATCGCTGACGCTCGTTACGAAGTCTGTCACGTTGAACGTCTCGTACTTGTGGTTCGGCGGCCACATCGAATGCGGCTGACTACTGATGTTGATGATCGGCGCAATGCTATCAACGCCGAGCGTAGCCGCGCTTGTAGTGGCTGTGCCGCAGGCATTCGTAAACACCGCGCGGTACTGGTTGTTCTTCACCGAAACCGAAGCCGTTACAGTCAACGTGCTGGAGGTTGCGCCCGAAATGTTCGTGAAGGTCGAGCCGCCATTTGTGCTGACCTGCCACTGAACGGTCGGGGCCGGAGTGCCGTTAGCGGAAGCGCTGAACGTCACCAGAGAGCCGACACAAGCATTCGCCACGCTCACAGGATTAGTGGCTACTGTGGCCGGTATGCACGTCGTCAATGTTGCCGCAGTGGTAACGGCAGTCCCGCAGGAGTTGGTAAAGACTGCGCGGTACTTGTTGCCGTTCTGCGACGGGTTGGTCGCAAACGTCAGCGTCGTCGAGGTTGCGCCGGGGATGTCTGTAAAGGACGCGCCTCCGTTGGTGCTGACCTGCCACTGAACCGTCGGAGCAGGACTGCCGCTCGCAGACGCAGTGAAGGTTGCATTGCCGCTCGTCACCGTTTGATTTGCCGGATTGGTTGTGACAGATGGCGCAGTGTTGACTGTGAGCGTTGCGCTCTTTGTCACAGTCCCGCACGTGCCGCCGACTACTACGTCAACCGTGTGGTTGCCTGCGCTGAGCGAACCAGTCGAGACGGCGACGCTGCTGTTTGTCGCTCCCGCGATGTTGCTGCCGTCGAGTCTCCACTGATAAGTAAATGGACCCGTGCCGCTCGCTGTTGTTGAGAAGTTGGCTGTTCCACCCTGACAAACTGTCTGGTTGCCGGGCGTCGTCGCAGACGTGTTCTCGTTGACTGTGAGCGCCGCGCTCTTCGTGACAGTTCCGCACGAGCCACTGACCACAACATCAACCGTGTGGTTGCCAACACTGAGCGAGCCTGTTGCTATGCTCACGCTGTTATTAGTCGCACCGGAGATATTGCTGCCGTCCAACTTCCATTGATAAGTGAACGGGCCTGTGCCGCTCGCTGTTGTCGAGAAGCTGGCTGTCGCGCCCTGACAAACTGTCTGGTCGCCGGGCGTCGTCGCTGATGTGTTCTCGTTGACTGTGAGGGTTGCGCTCTGCGTCACGGTCCCGCATGTGCCGCCAACAACAACGTCAACCGTATGGTTGCCGACGCTAAGCGAGCCGGTCGGGACGCTCACGCTGCTAGAGGTTGCGCCCGCGATGTCGCTGCCGTCGAGTTTCCACTGATAGGTGAATGGTCCAGTGCCGGAAGCAGTCGTCGCGAAGTTAGCCGTCGCGCCCTGGCACACTGTCTGGTCACTCGGTTTTGTTGCCGAAGTGTTCTCCTGCACGGTCAGCGTCGCCGTCTTTGTGACGCTGCCGCACGCGCCGTTAACCACCACATCAACTGTATGGTTGCCTGTGCTAACAGACGAAGTCGAGATGCTCACGCTGCTGCCTGTGGCTCCCGCGATGTCGCTGCCGTCGAGTTTCCACTGATAGGTGAATGGACCAGTGCCCGAAGCGGTCGTTGAGAAGCTGGCGTTTGCGCCCTGACAAACTGTCTGGTCGGCGGGTGTCGTCGCCGATGTGCCTTCGTTGACAGTCAGAGTGGCCGTCTGCGTTACCGTGTTACATGCTCCGCCGACCACGACTGCAACTGTATGATTGCCCGTGCTGAGAGAGCCGGTCGCTATGCTCACGCTGCTGCTGGTTGCGCCTGCAATGTCGCTGCCGTCGAGTTTCCATTGATAGGTGAATGGACCAGTGCCGCTCGCTGTTGTTGAGAAGTTCGCGGTTGCGCCCTGACATACAGTCTGATCGCTCAGCGCAGATGCCGAGGTACTCTCGTTAATAGTTAGCGTTGCGCTCTGAGTCGCTGTGTTGCACTCGCCGCTCGCTTCAACAGTGTACGTGTCCGCGTCGCTTGATTGTGCGCCGCTGATGCTGAGACTGCTCGTGTTGCCGCCGGTTGTGATCGTCACGCGCCCGCCCAAGTCGCCGTTGTTCAGAACGGTCGCGCCCTTCTTCCAGACGAAGGTGAATGGGCCTGTGCCGGAAGCTGTCGTTGAGAAGTTCGCGGTTGCGCCCTGACAGACAGTTTGATCAGCAGGATCGCTGGTAGTGTTTTGATTGACGGTAATGTTGGCGGTGATTGTCTGGCTGTCTGCGGTCGCATCCACGCTTGCCGCGCCATTAGCTGTGGCAGTGAATGTGGCTGTCGCAGAGCCGTTGACAAACTGCGTGCTGGCTCCTGAGATTGTTCCGCCCACTGCGTTGCTGAAAATCGTTGCGGGAGGTTCAGGAAAATTCGGGAGGCCGTTCAATTCAGTCGTCAGGTCCGCGCCTACGCTTCTGCCTTTGATGTCTGCCGTCAGAGCGGAAGTCTGGCCGTTACAAATCTGGGACGGATTGGCGCTATGCCGTAACAGCAACCATGAAGCTATTGGATTACCACCTACTACATCACCGGATGCTGGACCAGTATTGAGTCCCCACCAGTTGTCGTTCGCCGTCACATTGCCCGCGCTGCGAAAGATCGCATTGCCGCCGCCCGCAACTGTCACGGTGTTTCCGACCAGCCGCGAGTAAGTCACGTCTGTATTGCCGCCAGCGAAGATTGCGCCCGCTCTGTTCTTGGCCTGATTACCTGAGAACGAACTCGTCGTGACCGTGAGCGGCCCTGTCTCGCCTATGATTGCGCCGCCCGATCCGTTTGTAGCCTGATTGCCGCTAAAGCTTGAAGTGTTGACTTGATAAGTGCCGATACCGCTGTTGAAGTTAAAGAGGTCTAGCGCGCCGCCGCCGCCAGCGCTTGACGCGGCAGTGTTGTTCCTAAACGTCGAGCCGGAAACAGTGAGCGTGCCTGCCGACGGTTTTCTTGCAAGCGGATCGCCTGCGGAATAACCGACCGCGCCGCCGCTAGCACTCGTAGAGTTGCTGTCGAAGGTGGAAGCAGTGATGGTAAGGCTGCCGCCCAGATGCGAAATCGCGCCGCCGCCAGCCGTTCCCGCGCCGGTCGCAGAGTTGTTCGTAAACGCGCAATTACTGACCGTCAGTGTGTTGTTCTGTGAGCCGGAAATGATGCCGCCGCCGCCCACGCCCGTAGTCTCTTTACCGCCGCTGATAGTCACGCCCGAAATGCTGGTATTAAAATTTGTAACTAAGTTAGGATTGATTTCAATCACGCGGGCGTTGGCGGCGGTCTGCTGAATGATTGTGAGGCCCGCGCCTGCGCCTGCGATTACCGTGTTGTTGGCGCGAATGTCCAGGTCGCCTATTGCGTTGTTTCCCGAAAATCCTTCGCCCGCGCCGCTAATCGTCAGATTATAAGTTCCTGCGGGAACGTTGATGGTCGTTCCCAGATTACTGTTTGCGAAAGTGACAGCGCCGCGCAAACTGCAATCGTTGGCCGCAGCCGTACAAGCTGAAGCCGCCGGGGCGTCATCTGTGCGGTCAACCGTGATCGCTACGAACATGGTCGCTGGATTCGCCAGAGGCGCGCTCGCCTCGTTACCGCTCCCGTTGCGCAGATTGAATTCGCGCGTGATGGTTCGCGCCGATCCTCGAATCTCCGAGCGCCCCGTGCGAGCGCTGCTAGCTCTGGCCGAGCGAGAGAACACGAAGGCCGTCGCCAATCCCAACATACCGACGAGGGAGAGGGCGATGATGAACGAGGCTCTACGGGAGACTCTGTGAGTGGATGCGTTGCGGCCTTTTCGGTTCTGAGAGCGAAGCATTAGGAAGCTCCTTCTTTCAACGAGATTTGTCGAATAAATTGTTTGCGCCTTTGGCAGAATCTGTTTGCAATGGCGCAAGTGTAGCAAGAGGGGTCTATTAGTTCTCGGTTGCGTCTTGGTACTTCGGGTGCTGGTCGGCTCTGGACTTCCAACTGCGCCGACCAGTTACGATTTCAAATCGGCTCACTAAGTGCGCGGCGGATAGACTCCTTGCATGGCAATGCAAAAATTAAGAACAAGGTAAGGCGGCAAATTGTTATGCGGTAAGCCGCCGCCGGTGGGCGTGACCGCTTGAATGGACATCTGTCCGTTTGAAGGGGCCGCATGATAAAGATCTATCGAGCCGCGCTGGAAACTCGCTAGCGCCCAGACGTTGCCAACAGGCGTGGTGGCATCGCCACCAGCGGAGGCACTGTTAGGAAGGTGGTTGTGCGCGGGCATCTCAGATTGCAGCAGCGTCACGAACTCCTCGCCACCCATCTCACCTAAGAATCGTGCACTTAAGCCCGAACCCTGCCCCTGATGCAGGGGCGCTCTGCCCTGAAGATCCGGCAGCGCGAAGGTGCTTTTGCCGTCTCCACCGTAAAATGTCCCAAGCAGAGAGAAGAGAGCCGTGTTCTGGCTGATTGGTAAGAGTTGACCGTTGCAGAAAGCCCAGCCGGTCGGGGCAAAGTTAAAAGGGAAAATTCTAATCTCAGCTACAAAAGGGTCTGCCATAATTCCTCTCTTTCTCTAATTCTGGGACGGGAAGATACCCAGCAGCGCAATACAGAAATTAAGTACGATGTAAGGCGACTGGTTTTCGTGAGCTTGGCTGCCGCCTACGTTTGTTATTGCATTCGGTGCCATAGCGCTATTCGGCGCATCCGTCGTGTAGTTGCTCTTACCGGAATTGGCCCATAAATTACCTGCGGGATCGCCTTTGTCCGCATTGGCGTTAGCGTCAACTACGGCATTCGGAGCGCCATGAAAGTGTGTGGGCAATTCGCTCTGGGTCACAGTGTGGGCCGCCTGGCCGCCTCTTTCGCCGAGCGTATGACCGTTGCCCGAATGCAAAGGAACTCTGCCGCGCAGGTCCGGCAACGCGAAAGTAGTCTGGCCGTTTCCGCCATACGTCGTGCCCAGCAGGGAAAAGAGAGCCTGATTCTGAGCGATAGGCAGAAATTGCCCGTCACACCTAGCCCAGCCCTGTGGGGCGAAGGCAAAACTCATGATTCTGATTTCGGACATATATGGATTAGCCATAATTGCTCCTTACTTTTAGCGGTCAGTTAGTTTGAATCCTGACCTGTGACTCCTGCTCGACTTGCAGCCTCAAACGCTCAGAGATGCGCTCTCTACTATTGAGTCGGAAACAGTCCGAAGAGAGAGAGGATAAAGCTTATCCCGAGATAGGGCAGCATATTATCGTGCGGCTGCGAGCCTCCCGCAGGAGACAGAGCCGCTGCGTTCATCTGACCGTCCGGGGGGACGGCGCTTGTGGCATACTGCGTGACATCTGAGACATTCCAGATGGCGTTCAAGGGGTTGGCGCTGGTATTCGCGCCGCCCGAACTGCACAATGCCGCGTGCGAGTGGGTGGGTATCTGGTTGACTGTGAGCGTGACTGACTCCACGCCGGCCTTCTCCCCAAGCTGATAGCCGTTCCCTTGATGCACAGGCACTCTGCTACGCAGGTCCGGCAGAGCGAAAGTCTCCTGACCGTCGCCGCCGTACGTTGTGCCGATCACGACGAATAATGCGTCGTTCTCTGAGATCGGCATAAGCTGTCCGTCACAAAAGGCCCAGCCCGCCGGAGCAAAGTTGCCCGCGAACATTCTTATCTCACCAATATATGGTTGCGCCATGAATTACCTCCGCCAGATTAAACACAAACTGATGCAGCTCAGGGCTTAGATAGCTGCGATTTTTATGTGGAACGAGGAGAACCTACTGCTGCTGATGAACCTTCTATCGTCCCCGACTCGTGAACACTGGAAGTATTTTGCGGAAAACGTATCGGCTTGAAAACTGCTGCAAACCTTTCGCAAAGCGCGCGGATTGTATTATGTTAATAACAGAATTGCAAGAAAATATTATTGAGAGTTGCAACAAATTGGTCCAATTAACAAAAATGGTCCAATTTTCCCGTGATTCTTTGATTGAAATTTCCTTTTCTTGCGCTTCAATTCTTTTTTGATGAAAAGAAAATTATGATTCCTCTTGTCAGCCGTAGAAAACCGTGCTAATTTCTCTGCGCCATTTCGGACGACCGCTGCTGAATCAACAGCCAGAATTTTCCAGAAGGACTACTGACTCCAGTTCTCAAAGCTTTTCCGGCAATTCAAGAGGAACAAAACCATGTCAATTTCTCGACGCAAATTTTTGCAAGTCGGTGCCGTCGCAGCCGTCGCGGCTGGAACTCCCCTGAGCATCACAGCGCTCGCCGACGTTGCAAAGACCAGTAAAGCGGGTGCGTTAAAAGCTTCTACGAAAGCCGCATCGGCAATCCCTGTCAGTCACATGAGCAAAGCGCAATTTGCCTCTCAACTGAACACAACCTTCTTCATCCGCTCAGTGGGAGCGCATGAATTGCCTGTGCGGTTGATTGAACTGGAGGACAGGGTTCCTGAGCCTTTGCAGGATGCGGCTGCCTTGAGAGGGAAAGAATGTTTTTCGCTCGCGTTTTGTGGACCAGCGAAAAACATTGAGCAGGATACGTACCGCGTGCGTCACACCACGCTCGGTGAATTCGACCTCTTCATCGGCACAGTCAAAAATAAGAAGCATGGGCGGATTTACGAAGCGATCATCAACCATCTGGACATGTAAGAAGAGGGGC
This sequence comes from Pyrinomonadaceae bacterium, assembly GCA_049593215.1. Classification (GTDB taxonomy): domain Bacteria; phylum Acidobacteriota; class Blastocatellia; order Pyrinomonadales; family Pyrinomonadaceae; genus JBAWGU01. Next base: position 1,792 of record JBAWGU010000201.1, on the reverse strand, counting down.
GCGCTCGGTCAGCGCATAAAATTAAGGCTCTGTTTCTGCCTGCGGCTTGGCGGGTTCTTGTCTGTTTCAGGCCGCAGGCACTCTGCTTCTTACCTCAAAGCTGGCATATCCGCTCCTCGCTTCGGTGTATAATCTAAACCTCACCTCTTGCAGTTCATTCCTCTTTTCGCTTACGAATCATGTTTCCCTATCGTGTCAGCCCTTACGTTCATATCGTAGAGAATCGCTTAATCCCAAATGTGGTCCAATACGGAGCCGCGCACCTGTTGACAGGCGAAGTAATCGTACTCTCTCAAAGAATGCGAAATCTCTTCTCTGCGCTTGAGACGGCGAAGACTCTCTGGCTGAGCGAAGAAGATTTGAACTCGCCGATTGCAGATAGTTTCCAGTTAAAACGATTGCTTGAGAAGGAGTTCCTCATTCCCGAAGGTGTTGATGCTCTCGCTCCCTTCGTCAACAGATACGTTGTCCGCCCCGTTCAAAATCCCGCCTTAGCCTATCGCGCCGAAGATGGAAGAATTCTTCTGGTGCGAACGTCAATGGCACAGCACGTATTTTCACCCGGAACGAATGATCTGCCTCCGGTGATTGAAGAGAGCCTGTCGCCGATTGCCGCCAGGATATTTCTACAATCGGATGGAACAAGAACGCTTGGCGAGATATATAAATCGTTAGAGACGGGCGACGGCTCGCATATTCTTGAAGGCAAGAGTTTCAGAGAGGCTCTGGATTTTCTTACCGAGCACTCGCGGCAGTTGATTAAGTTCGCGCCTAACGTTGAGAATCTGGAAGACCCTTATCAGCCTTTTAACATAGTGCCGCGCGATCTTTATCACTCGGCAAGTTGGAAAGCGCAACCGGAGAAATCCTCCGGGCAAACGATAAAAGATTTTCACGTGAGCGGGATCGAAGATGCAGCGTGGGAGTTTGATGTTATAGAGCCAACCGTAAATCACGCCTTTCGATTTCCGTCCGAGCCGCTCGGCTGGCTCAGTTACGGCTCGCGCTTTTGCCTCTCGACGATGAGAGTTGAAATCTTTCCGTTGATGGATGAGTCGCATCGCATAGAAGTTCTTGAGGTCGGCGGCGGAACAGGAACTTTCGCGCGCTCTTTTCTCGAACAGGTTGCGCAGCTTCGCGCGACTCTGCTAAAAGGCGTGCAACTGAATTATCACATCATGGAGTTGTCCCCCGTGCTGATGGAGAGCCAAAGAAAGCTTCTGGCGGAAGGGCGGCACAACGTCACACACTTTCAGCAGGACGCCACGGAGTTTCATCTGGCGGGCCAAACATTCGATCTAATTATTTCCAACGAAGTGATAGCCGATTTTCCAGTGGCAGAGGTTCGACGCAAAGAGGAAACTGAGCGCGCCGAGAGCATTGAAGGTGCAGGTCACGAACGTGGATGGGATGGGCCGGGCGCATCTTACATAGAGAAGTATGATCTTCCGGTTGAAGATGCGCCCGCGACTTTCATGGTCAACGCGGGCGTGTTCCAATTCTTAGAGCGCGCGTGGGAACATCTCTCGCCCGGCGGGACCATGATTCTGACCGAGTACGGGAGCGAGCACAAATATCCTGCGCTCTCTTTCCACCTCAATCACGAAGAGTATTCCATACATTTCGGCCACGTCGCGGCCTGCGCACGCAAGATTGGTTTCGACTGTCGGTTGCTCACGTTGAAAGAGTTTCTGGGCGCAGATACGGAGGTGCTCATGCTCGACGGGAAAGAGGAACACCTGCTCTGTTTGAATCACGTTCTCGAAAGATTCGGAGCAAACATGCCCTACGC
>JBAWGU010000200.1:0-6384 GCA_049593215.1 Pyrinomonadaceae bacterium | reverse complement strand
CTTTCCAGACACTCAATCGCATCCCGCTCTAAGACCTGATTTGGCAGCCACAGGGTCAGGAACAGGCTGTAGATTTGCAAGCTTCTCTCTCTCTCTCCGTTCTTCTGTCGGAAGGCTCTTGAGCTTATATCAACGCTTGAGCCTAAACCGAGGCAAATTTAATCTGTGAAGCGGCGACAACCATGACGACCGGCCAGCCATCCATAAGAAAGCTTATCACCGTGCGGCGGCTTCGCTCTTACGACGCCGAAATCTACATCAACGAACCATTCTCTTTTAGCTTATGAAAATACTGATCGCTTCCCTCCTGCTCATCATCACCACCTCTGCGGCTATCGTGAACGCACAACAGCAACCCGGCTACCAGCAGTTGAAGGCTGAAGCTGAGAAGCTCTATGCGGAAGGTTCTTACTCGCAGTCGCACGATCTCTACGAAAAAGCTGCTGCCTTGAAGCTGCCTACGGAAGAATCGCGTTGGGTTCAGTTTCGACTAGCAGACACGTTGTGGCGCGCGCAGGCTGCGAGTGAGACAGCCGATTCAACCAGGTATGATCGCGCGCGTGAGCAGCTTGAAGATTTAGTTCGTGACCGCGTGGATGCACCCGTAGAGCATGACCTTGTGTGGGCCGAAGCGCAGCAGTCGCTCGGTGATTTCTCATGGGCGCGACGTGATTCGCACGACTGGGGCGCGGCATGGCCTCATTACCAGCAGGCGCTTGACTGGTGGGCAGGGGCGCGCGAGGTTGAGGCGGCGCGTGCGCGCTATCTCAAGATGGTCTGGGCAATCGCCAGCCCCGCCTACGCTGACTCTTCTTACTACTACAGCTATTACGGCAACGTGCTGACGTTAGAAATCCTGGACAACGTTCTTAAGATTGCGACGAGCGCGGATGATAAAGTACACGCGCATTATCTGCTGGCGATGACGCTGCGTATGCAGGGCGACAACGAGCAACGTGAGCGTGTGCCGGAAGAGTTTGAAGCCGCGCTCGCTGGCGGCAAGACTATGGAGTGGTACGACGATGCGCTCTACTTTTATGCCGAATGGCTGGCGGGCAGCGGGCGAGTGCGCCAACTTGAAAACGGCCAGTGGCAACAGGAACAGGATTACATCAAGGCGCTGGAGCTTTTCCGCCGCTTGATGAAAGAGTATCGAAAGGGCGAGACGCGCTTCTACGATCAGGCGCAGCAGCAGATTGAAAACATCACTAAGCCGAGCGTCGCCGTCAACGTCTCGAATATCTTCCTGCCCGACTCAGAGATTCAAGCATACCTGAGCTGGCGCAACACGAAGCGGATTGACTTCGCGCTCTATCGCGTAGAGATTCCGCGCGACGTGAGCTTTGCGGACAAGAATACGAATAGCGGAATGTGGGTCCAGCAGATTCGCACTGACGGGAAGGAGAAGGTTAAGGCTTGGTCGAAAGAGACAGGAGACAAAGGGGACCACAAACCCGGACAGGAGATGTTGCGTGTGGACGGGAAGCTTCCTGTCGGTGCGTACCTTCTCGAAGCGACGAGCGAAAACGGGACGGTGCGTGCGCGTGATGTCGTGCTCGTCACGGACTCAACGCTCGTCTTGAAGACTTCCGGCAAGCGCGCGCTTGTTTATTTCTGTCACGCTATCACGGGCGCACCCGTGGCCGGGGCAAACGTAAAACTCTGGCAGAAGGTTTACGAAGGTCAGGATTGGGTCTGGCGCGAGCAGACGGGCACGACGGACAAGGACGGTCTCGCGCGCTTCGACCTTGCGGCTAACGCTCAATCTTACGCGGAGATGTTTGTCAGCGCGTCGAGCGCGGGGCGGCAGGCGTTTAGCACGGGCAACAGTTCTTACTATCACCCAAACGATCAGCCGTGGCGCATCTACGCTTTCACAGACCGCCCGGCCTATCGCCCGCACGAGACGGCTCAGTGGAAATTCATCGCGCGCAAGTATGAGGCGGGCGTTTATTCGACTCCCGCCGGGCAGGTCGTCGAGTTTCAAATCACAGACCCGCGCGGCACGAAGGTCACGGAGGGCAAGACTACGCTCAACGCTTTCGGCAGCGCGTGGGGTTCTATTGAAGTGACAGAGACGATGCCGCTCGGCGAATATCAGGTCACCTTCTGGAACGAGGGACGACGCAACGGCATCGGCAGCGCGGTGCTCTTCCGGCTCGAAGAATACAAGCTGCCTGAGTTCAAAGTGAATGTGAGCGCGCCGGAAGAGAATGGAAGGAAGAAGGCGTTTCGTCTGGGTGATAAGGTTGAGGTCAAGATTAACGCGAGCTATTACTTCGGCGGGCCTCTGGCAAACGGGACGGTTGAAGTGCTCGTCTATCAAAATCCTTTTTATCACTACTGGAATCCGCGCCGTGATTATCCGTGGTACTACGAAGACCTCTCGCAATCGCAGCGTTACTACGGCGGCGGGCAGGTAGTCAAACGCGAGAAGCTCAAGATTGCGCGCGACGGCACGGCCACGCTACGCTTCGACACGCCGCGCTTCGCCCAACAGGATTTTGAATATCGCATCGTGGCGCGCGTCACAGACGCTTCGCGGCGCGAGGTCGTGGCGGATGAGACTGTGCGCGTCACGCGCCAGCGTTACTACGTCTATCCGCACGCGGCGCACAACATCTATCGCCCGCAGGATAAAGTTCAGGTTGAAACGAAAGTGATGGACGCGAACGATCAACCCGTCGTCGCCGAGGGGCAAGTTAAGGTCACGCGCGATTACTGGTACGAAATCTGGATTGACCCACAGGGCAAAGAGGTCAAAGGCGATGAGCTGCGCCGACTGCGCGAGCGTTACATAGATGCTCCCAACCCGCAGCAGCAGAAAGGCTGGCGTCTCAAGTTTCGCGGCTACGAGCATGAAGACGTTCTGACGGAAACCGTTCGGACTAACGCAGAGGGCACGGCAGAGTTCAGTTTCACGCCCGCGCGCGAAGGCTACTATCACATCGCATGGACCAGTAAAGACGGCGCGTCGCAGATCAACGCGGAGACTTACGTGTGGGTCGCCACCAACGCCACTAACGAACTCGGCTATCGCTACGGCGGATTGCAACTAATTGTTGACAGCGACACTTTTGCTGTCGGGCAAACATCGCCTGTGATGATCGTTGCGCCGACAGATGGCGCGTATGTTCTCTTCAGCGTCGAAGGCGAAGACATTGACAGCTATCGTCTCATTCACATGACGGGCACAGTGAAGCTCGTCGAGCTTCCTATCGAAGAGAAACACGTCCCGAACATTTTCTTGAGCGCCACGATGGTCAGCGACACACAGCTCTTCGTTGACACGAAGCAGGTCATCGTTCCGCCCACCGCTCAATTTCTCACCGTCGAGGTCAAGGCCGACCGCGAACAGTATCAACCGCGCGAGGAAGGCTGGCTGACAATCAAGACGAGCGACCAGAAGGGCCAGCCCGTCGCCGCCGAAGTCGCGCTCGGCATGGTTGACGAGTCCGTCTTTTACATCCAGAAAGATCTGGCAGGAGACCCGCGCCAGTTCTATTACGGGACCAAGCGCGCTCAGTATGTCCAGACGCTCAGCACCTTCCAGCAGAAATCTTATGTGAAGCTGTTGGTGGGCGCGGGACAACAACTGCAAATGATTGACGTGCGCGAGAGGGGAAGTAACAACATACAAGTTGATGGCAAAGACGATTCTCCTTTTTCTCGCCTACAGATGACCACCAATATAAATAGCGCTGTAGGCGCGGTGTCAGAGAGCGTCTCGGTGGTTGATGAAGCGGCTGCACCCCTGCCCGTCAACGGGCGCAGAATGGATAGCCTACTTGCGCTGAGACCGGCAATGAAGTCTGCGGAAGCGCCCCCGCCTCCGCCGGGTCAACAAGAGCCTGCCGTGCAGGTGCGCAGCGACTTTCGCTCGACGGTCTTGTGGCAGCCGGACGTGGTGACAGACCAGCAGGGCGTTGCCACTGTCAAAGTAAAATATCCAGACTCTTTAACAGGCTGGCAGACGACGGCTCGTGTGGCGACGGCTGGCAACCAGTTTGGCATTGCTTCTACGAACACGCGAACCAAACAACCGCTCATCGTGCGGCTGCAAGCGCCGCGCTTCTTCCTCGTCGGAGATCAGGCGACTGTCTCCGCCGTCATCAACAACAACACGGACCAGAGCGTGCGCGCCATCCCTGAAATAAACGCAGAGGGCTTGAACATACGAGGCCGCCTCGTTGACGATAAGCTCAACACGGGTGCGCCATCTTCCGTTGAAGTTAAAGCCAATGGCGAGACGCGCGTTGATTGGCTCGTCTCTGTGGACCACGCGGGCGCGGCGAAGATTAAGGTCACGGCGCGCGGCGGCCAACACAGCGACGCGATGGAAAACAGCTTCAGGGTTTACGAGCATGGCATTGAGAAGTTCATCTCGAAATCCGGCAAGCTCCGCGCCAACGAAGCCGTTGTGCGGCTCGACATCCCTGCGGCGCGCAAGCCCGAATCAACACAACTCACAGTCAATATCACGCCGAGCATGGCCGTCACGATGCTGGATGCTCTGCCGTACCTGATTGATTACCCATACGGCTGCACAGAGCAGACGATGAGCCGCTTTCTCCCTGCGGCTGTCACAGCAAAGACGCTCAAAGACCTCGGCCTCTCGCCCGAAGCCGCGATGGCAAGAGTCTTCGGCGGCATCGAGCCTGCGAGCGCACAGGCGACTCATCCAGACGGCAAGCGCAGTCTGAAAGAGCTTGATGACATCACAAAGCAGAGCCTTGATCGTCTCTACAGTATGCAGCACGAAGACGGCGGCTGGGGCTGGTGGAAGGATGACGAGTCGGACCACTTTATGACGGCTTACGTTGTCTGGGGCTTTGTGCTCGCGCGCAAGGCTGGCGTTGAAATCAAACAGGAAGCTCTTGAGAACGCCGTCGAGTATCTTGATAAAGAACTCGTCGAAGAAGAGACCAACTTGGACCGGCAGGCATGGCTGCTTCACGCGCTCGCCGCTTATCAAGCTTCAACAAAAGATGCTGACGACGAAGAGACGGAGGTCACAGAATTTCAAACTAAAGCTTTCGATAACCTCTGGACCAAACGCGAGAAACTGAACGCCTACACGCGCGCACTGCTCGCCCTGAGCGCGCATTACTTCGGCTACAAAGACAAGGCGCAAGTTCTCATACGCAATCTTGAGAACGGAGTGAAGATTGATCGCACGCCCGACACGTCTGTTGTCATGCGCGGCGCGCAAAGCTCCAATGAGACTGTTATCGCCACCGCGCACTGGGGCGAGGACGGCATCTATTATCGCTGGTCCGACGGCGGTGTTGAGGCTACGTCTTTCGCTCTTCGCGCACTCCTTGCCATTGACCCGCAGAACAAACTCGTAGAGCCTGTCACCAACTGGCTCATCAAGAATCGTCGCGGCGCGCAGTGGAATAACACTCGTGACACTGCGATCACGGTGCTCGCGCTTAACGACTACCTGCGCGCGACAGGCGAGGGCAAACCCGACCTCGAATACGAAGTGCTCGTCAACGGTAATCCGGTTGTCACCAAGCGGCTCACCGCCGCGGACGCTTTGACCGCGCCGAGCCAGTTCAACATACCGCGCGAACTTATACGCGACGGCGCAAACGACATTCGCATACGCCGCACGGGTGGAAGCAGCCCTCTCTATTTTGCAGCGCAGGCCAGCTTCTTCAGTCTCGAAGAGCCAATCAAAGCTGCGGGCAACGAAATTTTCGTGCGCCGCGAATATTTCAAACTCGTGGGTCGCCCGACTCTGCTTAAGGGCTACGTTTACGACCGCGTGCCTCTGCGCGATGGAGAAGAAGTGACAAGCGGCGACCGCATCGAAGTGGTGGTGACCGTCGAGGCGAAAAATAATTACGAGTACCTGCTCTTTGAAGACCTCAAGCCCGCAGGGTTTGAAGCCGTGGCAGTGCGTAGCGGCGAATCACTCTCCGCCAGAGAGTTGAAGTCGGGCGCAATCGAGCGCAAGTTCAACGGCAAACGCAATCACGCGCCTTCGTCGGAAGACGCTGACGGCGATGAGGATGACGGGGATAACGAAGATGTCGCGGAAGATGTTAATAGCAACTACACGGGACGCACCAGCTACATCTATCGTGAGTTGCGAGATCGCAAAGTCGCGCTCTTTGTTGACAGCCTCGCTCAAGGAGTCTGGGAGATTCGCTACGACCTGAGAGCCGAAGCCCCCGGCAGCTTCCACGCGCTGCCGATGCTCGGTCAGGCCATGTACGTTCCTGAAATCCGCTGCAACGACGAAGAGATGAGAGTCCGCGTGCTGGACCAAAAATAACAGCGCACGCGCGCTGTCTGCTCTTAATGTGCGTTCGATATAAGAATCGTGTTGCGGCTCCAGCCGCTTGCTGTGCGGAAAGGCTGAGCCTTTCCGTT
>JBAWGU010000199.1:0-1745 GCA_049593215.1 Pyrinomonadaceae bacterium | reverse complement strand
GTTCTAACCGCTTCAAGCACTGAAGCGAGCGAATGGAAACACAGCATCTGGCAACAGATGTTGTCTGCAACCATCCCTTCAAAATACAGCAAGACCTTTATCAACCAGGCTTCGCTGGTCAACGAGTCTTGGCCTGACGGCAGAGCCAAGTATGTGCCGAACGGCCTGCGCATGGTCGAGACGCTCCTGCTCAGAGAATACACGGAAGATGAAGTAGTGACTTGCTACGTCGAGAATCTTGAAAAATTTGTTGGTCCAGAAACTAAGGTTGTAGCCATTCACGCACACAACCCGCTCGGCATCTCATACGCGACGGATGTCTATTCCAAACTCGCGGGCGAAAACCTGATGCCCCTCAACGCGGCTGAGTTCATCAAGATCGTCACGCATCCCGTCATCAAAAAGTACGGGCCGAAGATTGTTGTCGGCGGCCCCGGCGCGTGGCAGCTTGAGAAAGCGAATCGTCTAGACGAATTCAAGATTGATTACCTGATTGACGGCGAGATTGAACGCGTCTTCAGCTCTCTCTTCAAGCGCATCATCGAAGGCGACCCCACACTTGAGCGCCTCGTCAAGCTTCCGAAAGATATGCAGCCGACCGTCGAAGAGATTCCGGTGGTTCGCCATCGCTCGACCTTCGGCGTCGTGGAGATTACGCGCGGCTGCGGGCGCGGCTGCCAGTTCTGTTCGCCCGCGACGAAAGTTGGCCGCTCGTTTCCGCTCGAACACATCCTTGAGAGCGCGAGAGTCAACGCACGCGAAGGCGCAACGGAAATCATGCTCGCTTCCGAAGACATGTTCCTCTACGAGCAGAAGCCGAACTTCGTTACGAACATCGAGGCTCTCGAAACTCTTTTCAAAAGCGTCAAGACTGTGCCCGGCATCGAGACGATTCAAACGACACACATCACGATGGCTCCCGTCGTCAAAGACCCTTCGATCATCGAACGCCTGACGCCTTTAGTGGTCCCTTTTTCGCATATCACGCACAAAGATTCGACCGATGCGAACAAGTGCATCGCAGACCCGATCATCGGTCTTGAGACGGGCAGCCCGCGTCTCTTCAACACTTTTATGAAGGGCAAAGCCTATCCGTACAAAGCTCATCAGTGGCGCGACGTGGTCTTAAAGGGCATGGAGATTTTGAATCGTCACAACTGGTATCCCTTCTGCACTTTCATCATCGGGTTGCCGGGCGAGACGGACGAGGACACCAAGCAATCGCTGGACCTGCTTTATGACCTGAGAGACGCGAAGGGAACTTTTGTGCCGACGTGGTTCGTGCCGCTCGAAGACACGCGGATGGCAAAGAAGGAGAGCGTGAAGCTGATTGAGATGACAGACCTTCAGTGGGAATTCTTCTTCACCTGCTGGAAGTACAACATGGAATTCTGGAAGGGCCACTCGCGCTCAAACGCCAAGTTCTCTTTGGGCGTGCCCATCTACTACAAGATGCTCGGCAAGCGACTCTTCGGGCAGGGCATCAAGTATCCGCTCTATCGTTTCGCGGGCTGGCCCGACCGCTTCATGCGCAAGCATCTCTACCTTGACTTCACAGGCTACAAGCGCACCACTGAACTGATGAAGCCTCTTGAGAAAGAGATTATTCCCGGATTTGAGACGACCAAAGGTCTCAACATGATTGATGCCAGCCAACTGCACCGCGCCAAAGCCAATCTCGGCATCGGCGCAGAACCCGCGCACGCCTCCGGCGATTGACGCATCGGTTCAATAAACTGTAGGGG
>JBAWGU010000198.1:0-3510 GCA_049593215.1 Pyrinomonadaceae bacterium | reverse complement strand
CTTCTGACAGGCACGAGCGCGTTGGCTTCCGGGAAGTATGCTGCGGCGCAGCGACGCGGGATGCTGTAGGGAACAACTGTGAAGCGGCGTGCCGTTCTCTCCTCATCTTCAAAGTGGCTCGTCAAATCAACGGCCTGCCCTTCTTCAAATCCAAACTCTTTCACGTCTTCCGGGTTAAGCAGCACGACGCGACGCCCGTTGTAGATTCCGCGATAGCGATCATCAAGGCCGTAAATCGTCGTGTTGTACTGGTCGTGGCTGCGCATCGTCATCAAGAGAAACTGCCCGTGCGCGAGATTGAGAGCGGGCAACGGATGCACAGTGAAATTTGCGCGCTCAGTCTTTGTTTTGAAAACGCCTTCGCGCGCGAGGTTCGGGAGATAGAAGCCGCCCGGCTCGCGCACACGTGCGTTGTAATCTTCAAAGCCGGGAATGACGCGCGAGATGTGTTCGCGTATGCGGTCATAGTCTGCGGCTAAACTTTCCCAATCAACATCGCTGCGCTGGCCCAGAGTCGCGCGTGCAAGCCGGGCGACGATGAGAGGCTCGCTCAAGAGATGTTCGGACGCGGGACGTAAAGAGCCGCGCGAAGCATGAACCACGCCCATAGAATTTTCGACGCTGACAAACTGCGCGCCGCTTTGCTGCATATCAACCTCAGTTCTTCCAAGACAGGGCAAGATTAGAGCCTGCTCGCCCGTGATGAGGTGCGCGCGGTTGAGTTTTGTAGAAACATGCGCGGTCAGCCTGCATCTTCTCAGAGCTTCAGCAGTAAACTCCGTGTCCGGCGTTGCAGAGAGGAAGTTGCCGCCCATTGCGAAGAAGATTTTAGCGCGTGCGTCGTGCATCGCCTTGATTGCTTCGACAGTATCGAAGCCATGATGACGCGGCGGCTCGAAATCAAACTCTTCCGCAAGCTTGTTGAGAAACGTTTCGGTGGGCCTCTCCCAAATGCCCATTGTCCTGTCGCCCTGCACGTTGCTGTGGCCGCGCACGGGGCAGAGGCCCGCGCCGGGTTTTCCCACTTGCCCGCGCATGAGCATCATGTTGACGATCTCCTGAATGTTGGCAACGGCATTCTTGTGCTGCGTCAGGCCCATCGCCCAGCAACAGATTGTGCGCTCCGACTCAATCATGATCCGCGCAGCCTCGCGCATCTCTTCGCGGCTCACACCGCTCTCGTCAACAATCTCGCTCCACTCTACTTTCCTGAGAGCAAACGCGAACTCATCAAAGCCAGCAGTTTTCTCATCAATAAACTTGCGGTCTAAAACTTTTCCGGGGCGGCGTTCCTCTTCTTCGAGCATCTCTTTCATGATGCCTTTCAGGAGCGGGACATCGCCGTTGATGCGAACTTGAAGAAAGAGGTCAGAGAGCTTCGTGCCTGCGCCGAGCCAACTCCAGACTTCCTGCGGGTGCTTGAAGCTTTTGAGTCCTGTTTCAGGAAGCGGGTTGATGTGAACAATCTTGCAACCATTGCGCTTGGCCTTTTGCAGCGAGGTGAGCATACGCGGATGGTTCGTGCCCGGATTCTGTCCGATGACGAAGATAGCCTGCGCTAACTCGAAATCTTGCAGCGTGACGGTTCCCTTTCCAATCCCTATCGTCTCAGTCAGCGCAGAGCCGCTCGACTCGTGGCACATGTTCGAGCAGTCGGGCAGATTGTTCGTGCCAAACTGTCGGACGAAGAGTTGATAAAGAAATGCCGCCTCATTGCTTGTGCGCCCCGAAGTGTAGAAGAGAGCTTCATCAGGAGAAGCGAGCGAGTTTAATTCATTAGCGACGAGCTTGAAGGCTTCTGCCCAATCAAGAGGCTCGTAATGCGTCGCGCCTCTGCGAAGAACGACGGGCCGGGTCAAGCGTCCCTGCTGGTTGAGCCAGTGGTCCGATTGATGAGCGAGGTCTGCAACGCTCCACTCTTTGAAGAACTCCGGCGTGATGCGCCTGGTCGTCGCTTCATCGGCAACGTGCTTTGCGCCGTTCTCGCAAAACTCCGTATGAGAGCGTTCTCCATCAGGGTCGGGCCATGCGCAGCCGGGACAATCGAAGCCGTCTTTCTGATTCAACAGCAACAGCGTGCGCGTGCCACGCACCACGCCCATCTCTGCCCACGCGTTTTTCATGGAAGAGATGATGGCAGGCACTCCGCCCGCGACCTTGCTGACAGGCTTGATTTTGATGGGCGCACTTTCTTCAGGCGGCTGCGCGCTGGTGCTGTTTAATTGATTGCCGTTTGGGGTAGAGGCAGACTTTTGTTCGCTTGTGTTGTCCGGCTCATCCGTCCCGTAGTGGCTATGCTGATTAGCCTGAGCAGGAGTCTGCTCATTCTTTTCGCTCATCGCTGCTGCTCCCGATTGCGCTGATGAACAATTCTACTGTGTTGGAGCGCGCAAAGCGAAGCGTGGCAAAGCTATCTTTGTCAGCTAAGCCTGAATTGATGGAACGTGCGACGATAAGTTCACGCAAAGGCGCAAAGGCGCGAAGAAAAGCACGCTGGGATAGATAAGCTCTCAACCTCTTCGCGTTCTTCTTTGCGTCTTTGCGCCTTTGCGTGAACCATCTTCTCTCATATGACGCACGCTCCGATTTAACCTGAGTCTCTCAAGATATGCGGCAGTGTGATATTCTCTTCACCGACAAAATCTATTTCAAATGCAGCTTCCGAAGCGCGCATCCGTGTCGTTAATGTGCGCTGAATAATCTTATGCCCTCGCATACTGCGATCATCATCAACGCTTCTTCGGGCACGGACGATAAAGAGGAGTCGCGCTCTCAACTGGCTGAGATTTTCAAGTCGAGAGGCATTGATGCGCGCATTGATCTGGCGCGCGGAGGCGAGGAGATTATCGAGTTTGCGAAGCGTGCTGTCTCAGAAGACGCTTCGCCGGTGGTGGCTGGCGGCGGCGATGGGACAATTAACGCGGTCGCATCCGTGCTCGCCGGAACAGCGCGCCCGCTCGGAGTCTTGCCTTTAGGCACGCTCAATCATTTCGCCAAAGACCTTCGCATTCCGCTTGAGCTAAAAGATGCTGCGATGAACGTCATCAAAGGCTCTACCGCTCAGGTTGATGTCGGTGAAGTCAACGGGCGCATCTTTCTCAACAACTCAAGTCTGGGCCTTTATCCGAGCATCGTGCGGCGGCGCGAAAAGCTGCAACAGCGTCTGCGGAGCGGCAAGTGGCCTGCGTTTGTGTGGGCCGCGCTGAGCGTCCTGCGCCGCTACCCTTTTCTGGACGTGCGTTTGAGCGTGGACGGTAAAGAGTTTGCGCGGCGTGCTCCTTTTATTTTCATCGGCAACAACGAATATGAGATGGAGAGTTTTAACGTAGGCGCGCGCGCCTGTCTGGATAAGGGGCAGTTGAGTTTGTACACGGCGCATCGCACGGGTCGGCTGGGCCTGCTGCGCTTCGCCCTGCGCGCGCTCTTCGGCGGCCTGCGCCACGAAAAAGATTTCGATGCGCTTTGCACCAAAGAACTCTGGGTCGAGACAAAACACAAACGGTTGAGAGT
>JBAWGU010000197.1:0-2064 GCA_049593215.1 Pyrinomonadaceae bacterium | reverse complement strand
CCCCTACAGTTTGTCGTTCGCTCTTATATTATTTGAGAGTCTTGCTGAGCCGTTCGGCGCTGCTCTTGATGTCGTTGCTCAATGAAATGATGCTCAGCAGGTCTGTGCCTGCTTTGGCGGCGTCTTTGGCATCGGTCACGTCCGCATTCTTGATGGCGGGATTGTTGGTAAAGCCGTAGATGAGATTGCAGAGCTTGACGAGCGCGCCTGTCATCTCTTCGCTCTTGAGTTCAACGGGGGTAGGCGGCGTCTCTTCCTTCTCTCCGGGCTTAGGCGGCATCAAGAATGTCTTCAGACGCTGGGCGCGTTTGTTTACCTCTTCCGTCCGGTCTGAGATGCGCTTGTAGTCGAGAGGCTTTTTGGCAACGAGGTCGTCCACCATCTCGTTACGAATAAGCTGGATGTGCTTGAAATCCTGCTTCATCTGTTCGATGGAAGCCTCCATCTGTTTCTTTTTAATCACGGCGATAACAACTCCGACATCGCCCGCACGCAAGTCTGCCTCGCGCCGTTGCCTGTCACGATCCTCTTGTCTTGGTCCTTCAGATGCGTTTGCCGGAGGGCCGCCCGGAGAGCCTTGCGAGAGCGTCGTGCCTGACATGACGATAAGGCAAGCAGCCGCCGCAACCGTGCAGCAAATCATCTTCCTGAACGGATGAGAAAGAATATTTCTCATGACAAATTCCTTTCTATCTCGCACCTATAGTCACGTAATTGTGTCCATGATAGAGTCGCAACGCGTCTGTCGGCGCAGACATCATTAACGGTCGCGGGCGTCTCAACGGCTTATCCTGCTGCGCGTCAACTGACATCAACTTTCTCCCGCCGAGGTCGAAGATGTTCATCTTACCGTCGGTTGAGAACCCGAATCCGTATGCGCCCGTTTCAAGTTCCGAGCCGCCGACTGTGACCGGCGAGTCTGTAATAAAGAAACCCTCGTAAGTTCCCCTGACATCGCTCGAATAGCCGGAGGTATCAACCAGCCCTGCGATGACATAACGGTTCGCGCCGAGTCTGGCGGCGGCAGAATTGCGCATCTGCGTCGGGCCGCTCTGCCCCTGAAAGTAAAAACTTGTCGGCACGACACGCGTTAATTCCGCGCCAGAGAGAACAACGGGACCACGCTGCGCCTTTGCCTGCGTCTGACAACTGAGGAGAAGAAACAGAGCGGCTAAGGCGAACAGATAGGAGCGAGATTGTTTGAGCATGTGTCCTCCGGTTTGACTATAAAGTAAGAGAGTTGAATCTAAAGGCCGTGATTAGCGGCGTGTCCGTTTCTGATTGCTCCGCAACTTCGCTGGCAAATCCATTTCATCGTCAATCAAAACGTCTGTACTGACATTCGCAGCGCGAGCGTATTGCAAGAGAATCATTAGCGATGGTTCATTCTTTCCCAATTCGTAATCGGAAATCCGATGATACGTAATCAAGTCTTCCACTCCTAAATGCCAGAGCATCTCGCTCTGAGAGAGACCCAAAGCTAGTCGAAGTTGCCTGAGCTTTTCGGCAAGACGCTCTGGCTTCGGACGTATCCCCTTGCCCATCAGGAACAACCTCCTGATGTAACAAAGATACTGCGACAAATCAATTTCTGTTGCATCAGCTAATGCTTTTTGCTATGAGCAGCCCGTGCTCGCTTGATTGCTTTGTAATTCACAGGGCCGGGTATTTTGTCGGGCAAGTCCAACTCATCATCAACTAAAACGTCCATCGTGACGCCAGCCGCTCTAGCGTATTGCAACAGCACCAATAGCGATGGCTCACCTCTCCCTAATTCGTATTCGGAGATTCTGTTTTGCGTCAAATCTGCGCCTAATCGGTTAATCAACTCGTTTTGAGACAGACCCAACGCCGTCCGAATCTGTAAAAGCTTTTCGGCAAGACGTTTCGGTTTCTGGCGCGCTCCCCTAGCCATCAGGAGTTTCCTCCTAATGGACGCAGGTTGCTCGTAACCGAAGCTTCGGTTACAATGCTCTCGCTCAAATTGTCCGCCGTGAGAATCCTTCTGTTCTCAACGGCGATGCTCATCTCTTCTTTGAGGTTGAGGGTGAGCTACGCATTAGC
>JBAWGU010000196.1:0-11136 GCA_049593215.1 Pyrinomonadaceae bacterium | reverse complement strand
GTTGAAGACTGTTCAATCCTCTGCGTCTGCCTCTGCGAAGACTCTGCGCCTCTGCGGTGAGTCATAGCATGATTACACTCAACTACAACTTGATTAGCCGATTATGGAGACACTCAAAAGCGAGAAGCCGAACATTCGCACAGAAGCGATAGCAGGCATCACGACGTTCTTTACGATGGCTTACATCGTCGTCGTCAATCCTTCAATTCTTTCAACTGAAGGCACGGGCATGTCTTTCAGCGGAGTGTTGACGGCGACCGTGCTGGTCTGTTTTGTGATGACGCTGTTGATGGGCCTCTACGCACGGCTGCCTTTCGCGGTCGCGCCGGGCATGGGCATCAACGCCTTCTTCACCTTCACAGTTATACTCGGCCAGAAAGTTCCATGGCCCACCGCGCTCGGCATCATCTTCTGGGCCGGAGTTCTGTTCCTGCTTATCTCTGTCACACCAATTCGCGTGACCATCGCGCGTGCGATTCCAAAGGAGCTGAGAATCGCCACAGCCGCAGGCATCGGCATCTTTCTCACGTTCATCGGCCTCAAGAACGCGGGCTTCATCACCTCCGATCCGGTCACGTTCGTCAAACTCGGCACGCTCGACATCAGAGCTTTGCTGACAATTTTAGGAACGGGCCTGACCGTCTGGCTCTTGACGAAGAAAAGCGCTTTCGCATTCTTAGCCGGAATATTTTTTGTCACGCTCGTCGCTTTAATCTTCGGCCTCGTCAAAGCGCCGCCGCAACTCTTCGCCGCGCCAGATTTTCAGAGCGTCTTTCTCAAGCTGGACATTCTCGGCGCATTAAAACTCTCGCTCGTGCCGACCATCATCGCCATCCTCTTCACAGACCTCTTCGATTCAATCTCAACTTTCATCGGCGTTGCGCACGCCGCAGGGCTGGTTGACGAACAGGGACAGCCACGCAATCTGAAAGAAGGTCTCATCGTTGATTCCTTTGCCACACTCGGCGCGGGACTCGCAGGCACGTCATCCGGCACGGCCTACATCGAGAGCATCGCGGGTATCAACATGGGCGGGCACACTGGACTAACTTCTGTTTTTACTGCGCTCTGCTTTCTCCCCTGCCTCTTCCTCGCGCCGCTCGCCGGAATGGTCCCGCCTTACGCGACCGCCTCAGTCTTAATTTTAGTCGGCGCATCCATGTTCCGCAGCGTCGCCGGAATCTCTTTCTCAAAAATCGAAGAATCGCTGCCAGCCTTTTTAACGATCATTCTGATTCCGCTCACTTTCTCTATCACGCAAGGGATTCTCTGGGGCTTCATCTCCCACGTCGCGCTCTATTTGATGGTCGGAAGACGAAAAGATATTCATCCGGTGATGTACGCGCTCTCCGCAATCTCCGTCGGACTGCTCGCGCTTGAGCACGGAAAGTTTTCTTAATGAAGAAGAGATGATTTTAGGCATAGCATATTCAATCAACCATGTACCCATTCGCCTCACAGACGAAAGATGGGAGCATATCCTTAACAGCCATCCAGAACTTTCTCACAGCGACATGGGCGCGATTCTTGATGCAGTCGAAGACCCGGAGTATATTTTACCCGGTTATGGTAAAACCCTTATCGCAGTTATAGTATTAGCAAAAGCAAGTTTCCTGCATGTGGTTTACAGGGAAGTCAAAAAGGATGATGGCTTTATTGTTACCGCAGGCATCCGACCTCGAATGAGCAAGAAGAAGATCGTATGGCGAAAGTAAAAAACGAAGAGACTGTGGCGCGGCGAAAAGCAAATGAGCCTGATTCAAGCTATCTTTTAGCTCTTGCTTCAGAGCGCGTTCATCTACCGGATGTTCCAATGCTTTTGGACTATCAAGATGATGTGGATACTCTCTGCATTCACTTTGAAGGCAGCGTCAGCCCGAATCTTCTTGATGAAGACGATGAGTTGGAGCATGGTGTGATAGGAATTTACGACGATGAGAAGTTGGTTGGGATTGAGATACTGGACATCACGGGCCAATTAAAATTAGCCAATCCAACCTGAGCATCGCAAACTTATCTGAAAACTGAGCATCAACCAGAGACGACTCGTCTCTATACATCTCAATAGCTTTCTCAAAAGTCCAGACCCTATGCAAATTATCGGCAAATCTTATCCGCGCAAAGAGGGACGCGATAAGGTCACGGGACAGGCGCGCTACGTTGACGACATCACGTTTCCAGAGATGCTCTACGGCGCAACCGTGCGTAGCCAGACGGCGCGCGGGCGTATCAAGAATATTTCTTTTGAAGGCAATATACCGTGGGACGAGTTTGTTATTGTCACTGCCAAAGATATTCCGGGCGAGAACTATGTCGCGTTGATTCTGAACGACCAGCCTTATCTGGCAAACGAATTCGTCAATCACCCGGAAGAGCCTATCTTATTGCTCGCGCACGAAGACAAGTATCTACTCGAAGAAGCGCGTCGCAGCGTTAAGATTGAAATAGAAGAGATGCCGCCGGTCTTCTCCATCGAAGATTCTCTCAACAGGAAAGAGATTATCTGGGGCGAAGATAACGTCTTCAAAACTTTTCACGTCGAGAAGGGAAATGTTGATGAGGCTTGGAAGAGCGCGGATTTCATCATCGAGGGCGAATACCGCACGGGCGCGCAGGAGCAGTTATACATCGAGAACAACGGCATCATCGCCATCGCCAGCGCGGAAGACGGCGTGACGGTCTGGGGTTCGATGCAGTGCCCTTACTACGTTCACAAAGCTCTCATCAAACTCTTTCATCTTCCCGAAAACAAGATTCGCGTCGTGCAGACTGAGACGGGCGGAGGCTTCGGCGGCAAAGAAGAGTATCCTTCTATGATTGCGGGCCACGCCGCCTTGCTCTCGTGGAAATCGGGCAGGCCCGTCAAGATTGTTTATGACCGCGCGGAAGATATGGCCGCGACCACGAAGCGGCATCCGTCTCTCACCAGACATCGCACGGCTGTTTCAAAAGACGGAAAGCTGCAAGCGATGGAGATTGATTTCGTCGTTGACGGCGGAGCATACGCCACGCTCTCATCCGTCGTCCTCTCGCGCGGCACGATTCACGCGGCAGGTCCGTATCTCTGCCCGAACGTTCGCATCCATAGTCGCGCAGTGGCGACCAATCATCCGCCGCACGGAGCGTTTCGCGGCTTCGGCGCACCGCAAAGCATCTTTGCCTTAGAGCGCCACATGGACAAGGTTGCATACACGCTCGGCCTCGCGCCCGAAGAGTTTCGCCGCCGCAATTTCATACGCGAAAACGAGATGACAGCGACGAGTCAGGTGATACGCGAAAATGTTCAGATGGCCCAACTGATGGATCGCGCATTCGAGTTGACGGACTATCAGGCGAAGCGCGAGCGGTTCGCGGAAGAGAATAAAAATTCTAAAAAGAAAAAGGGCATCGGCTTCGCCTCATTCATGCACGGCGCGGGCTTTACAGGCTCAGGCGAGAAATTTTTAGAATCAGTCGTCGGCGTTGAAGCGACTAAAGAAGGCCGCGTGCGCGTGCTTGCAGCGAGCACGGAGATTGGTCAGGGCACAAACACAATTTTTTGTCAGATTGCCGCAGAGACTCTCGGCCTCGACTACGAACAGATCGAAGTCGCCAAGCCAGACACCTCCAACGTGCCCAATAGTGGTCCAACCGTCGCCTCGCGCACCTGCATGATCGTCGGCAAACTCGTCGAATCTGCCGCGCTCGGTTTGAAGCAAACTCTTCTCAACAGCCAACTCTTGAAAGAGAATTACACGCCAACGGAATTTCAGGAAGCCTCTCTCGCTTACATCGAAAAGTTTGGTCCACTTCAATCCTTCAGCAAGTACAAAGCTCCGCCCGGCATTAACTGGGACGATGAAAAATATCGCGGCGACGCTTACGGCGCATTCGCGTGGGCCGTCTATGTCGCGGAGATAACGATTGACATGGTGACGTTCGAGGTGCGCGTAGATGATTTCGTCGCCATTCAGGAAGTTGGAAAAGTTATTCATCCCATACTCGCCGCCGGACAGATTGAAGGCGGAGTCGCGCAGGCCATCGGCTACACGCTCTATGAAAATGTCGTCTGGCGCGACGGGCGCATGATTAACAACCAGATGACCAACTACATCATGCCGACTGCCGCAGACCTTCCGCCCATCCGCGTTTTCTTTGAAGAGAACCCATACGCCTATGGACCAGCCGGAGCGAAAGGCATCGGCGAACTCCCTATGGACGGAGCCGCGCCCGCAATTTTGAACGCGATTGAGAATGCAACGGGCGTGAGCGTCAACTACATTCCACTGCTGCCCGAATCCTTGATGCAGGAACTTGGAGGCGCGCATGACTGAAGACACAAAAACGCCAGCCTCGAAAGTTGACATCGCCTGCACGGTGAACGGCGTTGAGCAATCTCTTCATGCTTATCCGATGGCGCGGCTGCTCGACGTGTTAAGAGAAGAGTTGCGCCTGACCGGAACAAAAGAGGGCTGCGGCGAAGGCGAATGCGGCGCGTGCTCCGTCCTCGTTGACGGCACGCTCGTCAACAGTTGTCTCATCCCCATCGCTCAGGTCGCAGGCGCGGAAATCAAAACCATCGAGGGCATCGCCGGGCAAGAACAACTCCACGCGGTGCAGGAAGCCTTCATCTCCTGCGGCGGCGCGCAATGCGGCATCTGCACTCCCGGCATGGTCATCGCTGCCGTCAGTCTCTTAGAGCAAACGCCGAATCCAAACGAAGCCGAGATTCGCAACGGCCTCGCAGGAAATCTCTGTCGCTGCACAGGCTACATGAAAATTTTTGAAGCGGTTGTAAGAGCATGTCAGGATACGAAACGGTGAACGCGGAATGATGGATGATGGATGAAAGAGCTTTTAACTCATCGTTCATTATTCATCATCCATCATTTTCTTAGATGAGAGCCTACTTACCTGATTACGAATTGAGAGTCCCGAAAGACTTGGATGACGCGCTTGCTATTCTGGCGGGTGAGCCGGAGGTGTGGCGGCCATTTGCGGGCGGGACTGATTTGATGGTGCTGTTTGAAGCGGGCAAGCTTGACCATAAAAAGTTTGTGAGCATCTGGAACCTGCCTGAACTCAAGGGCATTGAGGTTAGCGACGAATCGGTCACGCTCGGCGCGCTTACGACCTACACGGAAGTTCAGCAGAGCGGAGTTTTGCAAAGAGAGTTTCCGATGCTGTGTCGTGCGGCGATGGAGACTGGCGGGATTGCGATTCAGAATCGCGGGACACTCGGCGGCAACATTGCCAACGCTTCTCCTGCCGGAGACTCGCCTCCCGCGCTGATGGTTTACAACGCCGAGTTAGAACTCATCTCACAGGCAGGCACGCGCCGCATCGAGTATCAAAACTTTCATACGGGCTACAAAAAGATGCAGATGCGCGCTGATGAGTTGATTAAGTCAATACGCCTGCCGCGCGCGGGCGTGCCTCTGGTTCATTACTATCGCAAAGTCGGGACGCGCAAGGCGCAGGCCATCTCGAAAATTTGTTTCGCGGCGACGGCGAGGATGGAAGAAGATCGCGCCGCAGAAGTTCGCATCGCTTTGGGGAGCGTCGCGCCGACTGTCGTTCGCTGCATCAGGACGGAAGCGGTCTTGAAAGATCGAAAGATTGACGCGCGCACAATCAACGAGGCGAAAGCGGAACTCTCAAGAGAGATCGCGCCGATTGACGACATACGCTCGACGGCGAACTATCGTCTGCAAGTCAGCATCAACTTACTGGAGGACTTTTTAACGAGTCTGAATGCAGAGAAGCTACGGATAGAAAATAGGGGGAGATGAAAATGCTGCGATTGATATTTATTCCAGCCTTCTTAATTGGTATTGCGTCTTTGATGTTTGTGTCCTCTCGCCGCAACCCTGCGGATTGCCTCCCCAAAGACATCAAGGCAACCGATGTGGTCAGCGCGCCGGTGATGATGCAGGGCAGAGCGCTCGGTAACGCTAAGATAGTCAGGGTCGGGGATAAACTCAAAGAGCTTGGCGCGCGTTGTCGAAGAGGCAAACTCGTTGACGCTAAGGGCAGAGAGATTCGCTTCTATCACCTGCAAGGTTGCTGGGGCAACCCCCCTTCAGACTATCTGGAAATCATGGAACGGCAACGTCAGGAGTTGGAATCACTCAAGAAGAAATACACAGTCATCGAAATGACGTGCAATGATTCAGGCGAGATGCCGATGTAAAAGCTGTCCGTTGTCAGTAGTCAGTGGTCCGTTGTTTGTGATGCTCAAGTTGAAGACTTCATCTAAAACATTCAACCTTGCTAAGACTCAAAACAACGGACAACGGACCACTGACTACGGACAATTTTTAATTGCGAAAGCTTGAGACTTATGGTTTAAGTTATTCATGCCTTCGCCTGATCTGGTCATACGCGCTCGCCGGGTCGCCACGCCCGACGCAATCATTCCGGCTTCAATCTACATCCGCGACGAAAAGATTTTTGCCATCGGTCCTTTTGAGATGGAAGTCCCGCGCGGCTGCGAGTTGTTTGAAGCAGGCGAAAACTCTCTTGTCATGCCGGGCCTCGTTGACTCTCATGTTCACATCAACGAGCCGGGGCGAACCGATTGGGAAGGTTTTGTGACGGCGACGCGCGCGGCTGCTGCGGGCGGCGTGACCACGCTCGTTGACATGCCGCTTAATAACATCCCCGCGACGACTACGCTCGAAGCATTCAAGATAAAGTTGGAAGCAGCGCGAGAAAAGCTTTACGTTGACACGGCTTTCTGGGGCGGCGTCGTGCCCGGCAACACACATGAGCTTGCGGGCATGTATGAGGCGGGCGTCGTCGGCTTCAAATGTTTTCTGGTCCATTCAGGCGTTGACGAATTTCCAAACGTCACCGAATCAGATCTGCGCGAGGCGATGCCGGAGCTTGCGCGGCTCGGCGCGTTGCTCATCGTTCACGCGGAGCTTCCCGGCCCGATTGACGAGGCTCAAAGCTCTGCTTTAGAAAAGAGCGCGCAGGATTACGAAACTTTTCTTCGCTCGCGTCCACGCGCGGCGGAAGATTTAGCCGTCGCTCTGATGATTCGTCTCTGCCGCGAGACAGGAGCGCGCGTCCACATCGTTCATCATTCATCAGCAGACGCGCTGCCGATGTTGGAGCAGGCGAGAGCGGAAGGGTTGCCAATCACCGTTGAAACTTGTCCGCACTATCTACACTTCGTTTCTGAAGACGTTCCTGCGGGCGCGACTGAATACAAATGCTGCCCGCCCGTGCGCGAGCGCGAGAATCAAGAGAAGCTCTGGCAAGCCCTCGGCGATGGCGTCATTGACATGGTTGTCTCGGACCACTCGCCCTGTCCGCCCGAAATGAAACGGCGCGACACGGGCAACTTCATAGACGCGTGGGGCGGCATCTCTTCTCTGCAACTGAGGCTGCCCGTGATGTGGACGGAAGCGCAACGCCGCGGCTACTCAATCGAGCATTTGATGAAGTGGTTGTGCAGCGAGCCTGCGCGACTCGTCGGTCTTGAAGGGCGCAAAGGCGCAATCAAAGTCGGGCAGACGGCAGACCTCTGTATCTGGAACACGGATGAAACTTTTGTTGTCAAGCCCTCAATAATTCAGCACAGGCACAAGCTCACGCCTTATAATGGAAAAGTTTTAAGCGGCGTGGTGGAACAAACTTTTTTGCGCGGCGAAAAGATTTTCGATAGAGGAGAACTGGCAGAGAGCTTTAAGGGCAACGCACTCTTGCGTGGAGAATTTTGATGACAGATTTTACAGAGCTTGTTGATCTAGCATCGGAACGTCTGGGCGGCGCGGTGCTCTTTGCCAACGACGACTTTTTCGCGGAGAAAGAGAACCTCTTGAAACAGAGCGCGCCCATCTTCGTCGAAGGCAAGTACACGGATAGGGGCAAGTGGATGGACGGCTGGGAATCAAGGCGCAGGCGCACGCCCGGTTTCGACTGGTGCATCATCCGCCTCGGCCTCGCGGGGCGCATTCGCGGCATGGTCGTTGACACAAGCTTTTTCAGAGGCAACTATCCTGAGCAGTGTTCGCTGGAAGCCTGCACGATAGAAGGCCAGCCCACTGTCGAAGAGCTAATCAGCGATTCAACATCGTGGACGGAAATCTTAAAGCAATCGCAGCTTCAAGGCGATTCGCTCAATCCGTTTACGATTGAAGATGAAAGACGCTTCACGCATCTGCGTTTCAAGATTTACCCTGACGGCGGAGTTGCGCGCCTGAGAGTTTACGGTGAAGTCTTACCGGATTGGGAGCGGCTCGCGCAGAGAGGCGAGATAGATTTAGCCGCCGTCGAAAGTGGCGGGCTGGTCCTTGCTTGCAGCGACATGTTCTTCGGGCATCGCCACAATCTGATTATGCCCGGACGCGCGCAAGACATGAGCGACGGCTGGGAGACGAAGCGCAGACGCGGCCCCGGTTACGATTGGTCCATCATCAAGCTCGGCGCGCGGGGACTGGTCAAAAGAGTTGAAGTTGACACCGCACACTTCAAAGGAAATTTTCCAGAGAGCTTTTCGTTAGAAGCTTGCGACGCGGGAGAAGTTGAGACAGCAGCGTTCTCAAATTTATCGTGGCAGGAAATTTTGCCGCGCACACGGCTGCAAGCGCACACGCGCCACTTCTTCGATGATGAGATTAAAAAGGTCGGTGCTGTGACGCATGTGCGTTTCAACATCTACCCGGACGGCGGCGTCAGCCGTTTAAGAATTTTCGGGACGATGGGTAAGTAATGCGAATCAAGCGTTGATAAGGGATTAGCCGATGGAGCATTCCCTTTGCGCTCCTTCGCGTCTTCCGTCTTCGCGTCCTTTGCGTTTCAATCTCAAGTTTAACCGCAAAGGACGCAAAGGTTTTCGCAAAGGTCGCAAAGTGTGTTCTGCTCTTGATTCGCATAAGTAAGGCAAAAGTAGGGACAGAATTGGAAGAAGGTCTGCAACATTTGAATAGCCTTGCGCGCAAGGAGGCGGAAGCCGAGTTGTTGAAATGCTGCGGCTCTGCACGCTGGGCGCGTGCAGTTTCAGATTCGCGGCCATTCGAGAGCGTCCATGAGCTTCTCACTAAAGCCGACAGCGTGTGGTGGTCTCTCGATGCTGCCGATTGGTTAGAATCTTTCAGCCATCATCCCAAGATTGGAGAGCGCGCGGCAAAGCAACGGGTCGCGGCGGAAGCCCAACGCTGGTCTGAAGAGGAACAATCCGGCGCGCACGGCGCAGCCGCAGAGACGCTCGCAGAGTTGGTGCAGGCTAATCACGATTATGAGAGACGCTTCGGCTACATCTACATCGTCTGCGCGACAGGCAAGACGAGCGCAGAGATGCTCGCGCTGCTACGCGAGCGCATACACAACGAGCCGGAAACGGAACTGCGCATCGCCGCCGAAGAGCAACGCAAGATAACGGATTTACGTTTACGAAAACTTCTTGAATCATGAGTTTAATCACGACGCACGTGCTTGATATATCGAAAGGCAGACCCGCGAGCGGTGTGCCTGTTGTTCTTGATGTTCAATCTGCGGAGCATAAGTGGAAGATGGTTGCTCAGGGGGTGACGGATAAGGACGGGCGGCTCAAAAATCTTCTGCCGGAAGATGCGCCGCTCGGTGAAGGCGTCTATCGTCTCACCTTTGACACGTCTGCTTATTTCGCTTCGCAGGACGTGAGCAGTTTCTATCCTGAGGTGAATGTCGTCTTTCACATCGGGGATGCGGCGCAGCATTATCACGTGCCTCTGCTGCTCAGCCCTTACGGATACTCAACTTATCGCGGGAGCTAATCGGATGAGCTTAGACCCGACTGTGAGCGAATGGCTCAACCTCTTTGCGCGCTGGTTTCATGTCTTCGCAGGCATCCTGTGGATCGGCTCGACCTATTACTTCACATGGCTCGATGGACAATTCACAGAAGCGAAAGATGAGAGCGCCGCGCAAGTGTGGATGGTTCATAGCGGCGGCTTTTATGTAGTTGAAAAGCGAAAGAGCTTGAGCGTGCTGCCGCGAGACCTGCACTGGTTTCGTTGGGAAGCGGCCCTCACATGGTTGAGCGGCGCATTTCTGCTCACGCTCATGTTCTATCTGGGCGGCGGCAGCGGGTTGGTTGACAAAGACGTGCTCGACATAAGCGGTGTCACGGCTCTCGCCGTCGGAATCGGCGCGATTATTTTCGGCCTGCTCCTCTACGAATTAATGTGGTGGAGCATCTTCCCTTTCATCTTAAAAAAGCGGAGCGAAAGATTAGAGATGGAGTTTGCGCTGGTGGCATACCTTCTCATCGTGGCCTTCGCTCTAATCCTGACGCATATCCTGAGCGGGCGCGCGGCCTACATTCACATCGGCGCGATGTTCGGCACGATCATGGCGGCAAACGTCTGGCTGCACATCCTGCCCGCGCAAAAAAAGATGATCGCAGCGATTGAAAAAGGCGAGAAGCCTGATGCCCGTCTGGCTGCTCAAGCAAAAATGCGCTCAAAGCAGAACACCTTCACGATTGTGCCTGTGGTCTTCCTGATGATTAGCAATCACTACGCTGCGGCGACTTACGGCAGCAATTACAACTGGCTCGTCTTGTCCGTTCTCATCCTCGTCGGCTGGGGCGCGGCGAAGATTATCAGGAGAGCTTGAAAAGCAAGGATGAAGGATGAAGGATGAAAGCATGGTTATTCAACTTCAAGAATTTTGCAGTTGTATGTAGTGTTCCACCTGTTTTGCCCTGCAACTTTTTCTATCTGCTTTGAGAGTACTTGAAAGACAATCTCTCTTTCGCAATCTGCGCCCGCGCGCGACTTTAGCTGCGGAAACTTCTTCAGATTGGTCCACTCTATGTGCCATGCGTGGTGATAAGGGACGCTGACAGGGATAAGAAGCGAAAGCCCTTGCTCTCTGTCGCATTTCACACGCGCTCTGTAAGTCTGCCCTTCTTCGAGCGTGCCTTCGTAACTCAAGCCTGCTCTCATCACTTTCTCTATGCAGGTAGCGACGAATAGATAGCGGTAGTTGAAGAAAGGATTCTTACTGCGTCTATTTTCCAGCGTGCCTTGAACGACGATTTCGGCTCTGCCGGAAAACTTTTCGTCATAGATTGTTTCGAAATTGGTTCCGGCGCGCTCACACCACTGCTCTTTCGGGGCTTGACTGTAACCTACTTTGACTTGCTCCTCACAGGCATGGTCG
>JBAWGU010000195.1:0-2913 GCA_049593215.1 Pyrinomonadaceae bacterium | reverse complement strand
GGTAAATAGTAAATGGTGAATAGACAAAAAAACGTCTTCGACCATTTACCATTCACCATTTACCATTTACCAAAAATTATGCCCCGCCGACTTCGACAGATTTTTATTCCGACACTTTTCATCCTGTTTCTCTCTTTCTCATCTGGCTTGCTCACGCATGGGCAACAAGAGCCGCAGAAGAAGCCTGTCGCAAGGCAGGTGAAAGCGATTGTGACTCTGCGCTGGAAGGGTGAGCCGGGTGTGACGCGCTATCGTTTGCAGTTAGCGACGGACAAAGAGTTCACTGACATTGTGTTTGATCGCAAGGTCATCGGACTTGAGTACGTCGTCACAGAGCTTCCTTCGGGCCATTACTACTGGCACGTCGCTCCCGCTCTTGACGAGACCGGAGAGTTTTCACCTTCGACGGCTGTTGAAGTCACTCCGGTGGCTGCGAACAACACGAACAAGATAGCCAAAGCTAAACCGTCTCCGACGGTCAAGCCGACTCCAAAGGCGACGCCCGCGCTAACGCCCGCGCCAACGCCTGCGCCGACCCCGTTCGTGCTGGTCGCTTCGCCCGATACGGGATGGCGCACGGCAACAGGGAGCGTCACGCAACCTCTCGCCGCGCCTTTGCGTTCCGCTTCGAGCATGGATTTCATCGCCGTCAATGGCGACGGGATGGTCTATGCGCTTGACGCTATCAACGGTGTGGCGATGTGGACTGCGCGTTTTCGTCCAAACGCAAAGCGCGGCGAAGTGACCGGCAACGGGGGCGCGCTTCCTTTCACTCCTTTACTTATCAGTAGCAGCAACGGGCAAGCGAATGTCGTCGTTGCTTTCGATGGCGGAGTTCGCAGCCTCGACGGTGCGACGGGGCGCGAGTTGTGGCGCGCAAACCTCGAAGGCCGCGCGGCGAGCGGCGCAGTTGCATATTTCGATACCACGCCCGCGCTCATCATCGCGGATGATAGTTCTTCCAAACTCTTTATCCTGGATGGGAACACAGGCAAGATGGTGGCGCAGGAACAGTTGCCCGGCAAAGTAATCGGTGCGCCTGTTATCTGGACCAGTAAAGATAAACGTGGGCTGCTGTTCAGTCTTGATGACAACTCACTGGAGATGCGTGGAGCAAACGGCGAGCGCATTCATGCGGTCAAGCTTGATACTAAGATAACCACGCAGCCTTTCTACGTCGAAGGCCCGCACGGCGCTTTGGTTTTAGTCGGCTCGGAGAGCGGATTGATTTCTCTGGGAGATGATCTGAAACCCTTAGGGCGCGTGGCGATGGAAGGCGACGCGCCGCGCGGCACGCTCGCCGCCGCAGACCTTGATGGAGACGGCGCACCTGAAGTGGTTTTTGTGACACGTCTGGGCCGCGTTGTTGCCGTCAGCACAAGCGATGGAAAAATTCGCTGGCACGCGAGCGGAGCGGTGGACGCCGCCTCAGCAGCTTTCGCAGATTTGAATGGCGATGGCTCGCTTGATGTAATCGTTGCTGCCGGGCCTGCGTTTGCCGTCGGCCTGTCGGGGCGTGATGGCGCTATCATCTGGCGCGCAGACGAATCAGGCAAGCCACAGGTGACGGGCGGCAGCGCAGATGCTGTGCGCTGGCTGCTGGCCGCTTCGGTAGGTAGCAACAACACAGCGATGGTCGTCGGCAGCGACGCCGCGCGTACAGGTCTGCGGGCAGTTGAGCTACCAAAGAACTCGGTCAAATCCGCATCGCGTTAAGAAACATGGTCCCCTGGGCGGTCGCAATCCTTCTGTTCTTAATCTGGCTCGTCGGAGTAGTGCTCTTTCACAAGGGCGGCTTCATACATATGCTGCTGCTCACAGCCCTTGCCATGTTCGTCGTTCTCGCCGTCGCGCACCGGAAAGCTTCGCAATAGAAAATTAACAGGATGGACAGGATAGACAGGATGAAGAAACGATGAAGTAGGAATGATGAATGATGAATGAAAGACGAAAAGCTTTCTCTTCATCATTCCTCGTTCATCACTCATCATTTCCTCTTATCCTGTCTATCCTGTCCATCCTGTTCGAATTCTTCTCTCTTAAAACGCGGGCAGGGACCAGCCCTGCCCCTACATTATCAACATCTCTCGCTTGACCCTCCCCATTAGCTTCGGCAACAATGAAGCGAAAAGGCGCATCAATAAGAAGAGGGAAACAGTTCTCGCGCTTCTTGTTTCAGTTGTTTTGCGCACACACTAAGTTTGAAGGAGAAAAAGCACTATGCGACTTCGCCTATCTCCCGCACTGCGATTATTAATCATTCCGGCTCTCCTACTTTTTGCCGCGCCGCTCGCTTTCGCGCAGAGCGATACGCCGAGACAGAGCGTGGCAGTCACCTATCCGCTGGACCAAACTGTCGAAGTGAAGTTTCGAGGTACGACGCGGCTGCCGCGCTTGAAGGGCGAGGCAAAAGTAAGGCGTGCAGGCAGACGCGGCACGCGCGTCGAGTTGAGCGTTGAAAATCTTCCGCGCGCCGCAGAGCTTGGCGGGGCATACACGACCTATGTGCTCTGGGCCATCTCGCCTGAAGGACGCGCAGACAACATGGGCGAGATTAAAAGAAGCGGGAGCGGCTTCGTTGATTCAAAGATAGATGTCACGACGCCTCTCCAAAGGTTCGCACTCATCGTCACGGCAGAGCCGCACTTTCTTGTGCGCAGCCCGAGCCGCATGGTTGTGCTTGAAAATCTTCCGCCACTGAGACCCGGCGGCGCAGAAGTTGAAACCGTCAACGTGCAGTATCTGGGCAACACCAGCGATTACTTCAGAGACCCGCGTGTGCCCGAAGTCGCAGACAGCGATTATCGGCTGACACCTGTTTCGCTTCAGGGCGCGCGACAGGCCGTGAACCTCGCGCGTTACGCGGGCGCAGACCGTGACGCGCCTGACGAGCTGCGGGCCGCGCAGGCGCAA
>JBAWGU010000194.1:0-4735 GCA_049593215.1 Pyrinomonadaceae bacterium | reverse complement strand
GGGCGCGGGTTCAATAGCACAGGGCAACGCCCTGTGTCGGCGTAATCCAACAAGCATTAGCCCTGAAAGGGCGACATACATCTTCACGTCAAGACTTATGTCGCCCTTTCAGGGCTTCTCTGTTCGTTGGCACTCTTTACCCGGCGCGATGCCCTGTGCTATTGAACCCGCGCCCCTTCGGGGCTTACGTCGAACTCTCTGTCCACAAAAGTACACGTACGCCTGCGGGCTGTCCTCTGTAGTTCACACCTTTGTTGCCGCAATGAAACCGTGTCCATGTGGATTATGGAATGAATCTCAGGATTCGCCTGCCTTGAGCGAAGCGGAATGAGCCTTGCAATAGTGTTGCGTGCGATGATGAAGGAGATAATCAAGATGAAGCCGAGAGTCTTGATTGTTGATGACGACAAGGCTATCACGCAGCAACTGTTTTGGACGTTGTGCGATGAATACGAAGTGATGACGGCCAACGATATGGCTTCAGCTTTTCGGCGCGCGACAATTTACGAGCCTGCTGTTTCGATCCTTGACTTGCACCTGCCGCCCACGCTCGACACGCCCGCTTCCGGCCTGCGTATCCTTGAGTTTATCAAAGGCCGTTTCCCGCAATCGAAAGTGTTGGTGATTAGCTCGGCGGTGAACACAGAGGAGACGCGCGATGCCTGTTTGAAAGGCGGCGCGGATGCTCTGCTCGATAAGCCTTTTGAGATTGAGCACCTGCTTTCGACAATGCGGCGTATCGCGCCCGAACAGCGTCTCGATACTGCTTGATAAGCAGAAAAAGTTTTCACGGAAAGTTCAAGCGGTCAGACCAACTGCATCGTTGGTCTTCGGAAGCCTCACACAGAGTTCTTTGCCAGAACAATTTCGGCGCTCGCTCCCATTTGAGCCGCCGTCAGTGCCCCGCGCAAAGTGGAATCCCCTCCCGCCGCGCGGAGCCAGAAGCCCCCGCTTCCCAATAGACTCCTGCCCAAGAGTCGCGGGGGCTTCAATTTTTTGTACTGGCTTTTATAACCAACAAAAATTTCACGCAAAGGCGCAAAGACGCAAAGGAAAGCACGCAAGCATGATGAAGCATTCAATCTCTTCGCGTTCTTCTTTGCGTCTTTGCGCCTTTGCGCGAACCTATCTCAGACTCAACTGCATACTCCAATTCCATGCCGCCTGTGCAATCCTGGCAATCACGCCTTCGCGCGTCTTCTCATCGGCTCTGGAATCTGAAACAAACACTGCGACTGCCAGATGCTTTCCATCCGGCAGGGTGATGATCCCCACGTCATTGGTTGCGCGCGTCAGTCCATTCGCAGTGTTTGAGGTTCCGGTCTTATGCGCCACGACTGTTCCGGCAGGCAACATTCCCTTGAGCCTGTGTGGGCCTGTCACCGTCTCTGTCATAAACTGCATCAGGAGCGCGCGGCTCTCCGCAGACAGCCCGCGCCCCGCTTGAAACGCTCGCAGCAATTCCAACGCAGCCTTCGGCGTGGCCCAGTTTCGATACTGCACAAGATCACCGCGCGTCATCTCCTTTTCCGAAGTAGCGACGACGATTCCTTTAATGCCAATCTCTCGCAAGTAACTTGTGACGCGCTGCGGCCCGCCAGCGAGTCTGAGTAAAATGTCTGAGGCCGTGCCGTCGCTTTCCACCATCATAAATCGCAGCAACTCGCGCAAGCTGAGTTCCACGCCGCCCTTCGGATACTTATCTCTGATTGGGCTGTGCGCTTTTACGGGAACGAGATCGCTCGCCTCGACGCGCACCTTCTGGTCCAAGTTTAAATGCCCGCTATCAACTTCGCGCAGCACAGCCATTCCTATCGGCATCTTGTAAACGCTCTGCATGGGAAACCGCTCGTCTCCGCGAAGGGCTACGGATTCTCCGGTCTCAATGACCAGCACAGCCGCGCCGACTCGTCCCTGACCCTGACGGGAAATCTGCTCCATCTGCTCGCGCAAACCGTTCTGCGGCTGCGCCGCGAGTGTCGCAAGTAAAATGAGTGTGTAGATCAATCCTTTTGCTCCTGTCCCTGCCTCAGTCAATATCGTATAATATAAGCACGCTTTTTTGTGAGAGTCATTATTATAGAATCTTCTCCCGGACACATTCGATTTTTAAGTAGAACAAATTATGGGTTTTAAGTTTCTTCACATTGCAGACGTACATCTTGGTTGCCGCCGCTACAATCTGGAAGAGCGGACGCGAGATTTTTTCTGGGCGTGGCGCGACGTGATTGTCAATCACGCGATTCCGAACGATGTGGATTTCGTGCTCATCGCGGGCGATTTCTTTGACACGCGCAAGGTCAGCCCGCAGGCCATGAATCATGCGATGGCGGGCCTTGAGCTTTTGAAAGACGCTCATGTTCCCGTCGTCGTCATCGAAGGCAATCACGATCAGCGCGAAGTCGTGACGGAGTTTAGTTGGCTGCGCTCGCTCTCGCAGTGGGGCTATCTGAAACTGCTTGAGCCGACACGCGACGAAGAGGGCCACATGGCTTTCGCCGCGTGGGACGAAGAGAAGCGCGAAGGCTCCTTTGTTGACATTGCGGGCGCACGCATCTTCGGCTCGCACTGGTACGGAGCGAGCACAAACAACGCTGTTCCGATGCTCTCCGAAGCCTTGAGACGCGCGCGTGATGAAGGGATGTTCAATATCCTGCTGCTTCACACGGATGTCGAAGGGCAGATTAATCGTCCAATCCCCGCGCTCACGATAGACAAGCTGAAAGAGTTGAAGCAGCTCACTGACTACGTTGCGCTGGGCCACACGCATAAGCGTTTCGAGGTGGACGGCTGGGCCTTCAATCCCGGCTCGCTCGAAGCCTGCAAGATTGACGAGTACAAAGAAGAGCGCGGCGCATATCTAGTGGAAGTTGACGACGAGCGCCACATCCGTGCAGAACACATACGCGATTACGTGCAGCGACCTTTTCAACGTCTCTCCTACGATGTCTCAGGCGCGCTTGACCCCGACGCCGTTTACGAAGGCGTCATGCAGATGGTCGAGCGCGAAGCGCGTAAACACAATGCCGATTCAAAGAGGCCCGCGCCGATTATAGAGATTAGTTTGAGAGGTCATCTCGGTTTCAAATCTTCGCTGCTGCCTCTCAATCGTCTGCGCGATGAGGCGCAAAAGTTGACAGGCGCGCTCCACATCATGATGCGTAACCAGAGCGTGCCTGTCGAGTATGCCGTCGCCGCCGGAATGGACGCGCAGGCTCCACGCCATGAACGCGAGCGGCGCATCATCGAAGACCTGATTGCACGCGACAATCGCTACAAAGATCGCGCGCGCGAAATGGCCGAACTCGTCATCGAAGCCAAACGGCAGGCGCTCAGCAACGAGCCACCCGACAAGATTCTCGAACTAATCGCTCAGAAACTTGAGAACGCGACGGACAAATCCGAAACGGAAGCGCAAACCGACCCCGACCTTGAGCCTGCGGCCACAGCCACGGCCCTCAACGCCATTGAGCGCAACGCAACAGTTCAGGGATGAGGGATAAGGGATGAGGGATGAAAAAGAGACAGTGAGACGCGTAGACGCGTTGATGCGGCGAAGAAGTTTTAATCTCCGCGTCAATGCGTCTCCCACTCTTCGCGTCTCTTCTTTGTCCCTCATCCCTCATCCCTCATCCCTCATCCCTTCTTATGTCTGACGCGATGGACAGAGTGCGCGGCGTGCGCGAGTTGCCGCTATTCCCTCTCGGAGTGGTGTTGTTTCCGGGCGTGCCTCTGCCGCTTCACATCTTCGAGCAGCGTTATCGCCAGATGCTTCTGGACGTTCGCGTGCGCGACAATCTCTTCGGCCTCTCATACTTCGATTCAGGCGCAACGGATCGTGAGTTTCCGCCTGTCGGACACGTCGGCTGCGTCGCCGAAGTCACGGAAGTGCAGCCGATGCCAGATGGCCGCTCAAACATTCTCACAGTCGGCCTCATTCGCTACGAAGTTGAATCCTACGTTGAGCGCGGCGACCCGTACCTGATGGGCAGAGTCACTTTCTTTGAAGATGAAGCGGAAGACAATGAGCTGCTCGCGCAACGCGCGCATGAAGTCTTAGACCTCTTCGTGCGAATTGCACGCGCCGTGCGCGAGATTAACGACGAGCGCGCGACCTTGCCCGAACTGCCGGACACAGACCCCGAGCGACTCTCTTTTCTTGTCGCCGCCGCGATAGAGATTGACATGGACCTCAAACAAGAACTGCTGGAGCTGCGCCAGACTTCCGAGCGTCTGCGCCGCCTGCGCGAGCTTCTGGCCCGCGCCGTCTCAAGCTATGAAGAGCGCGCACGCATACACAACATCGCCAAAGGCAACGGTCACGGCGGCAAGAAGATTGATCTGTAAGGCAGTTTTGAGTTTTGAGTTTTGAGTTTTCAGATTTTTCTCATTTGAGATTTCAAATTTCAGATGCGATTCAACCGACTGAAAACTGAAAACCGAAAACTCAAAACTGTTCTTTCTGCGATTTACGAAAATGAGCGAGCAGGAAACAGAAGAAAGAGTTAGCGAGCACGGGCGCATACGTGTGCGCGTTCTTTTTTTCGGAGCGGCGCGCGAGGCTGTGGGGAGCGGCGAAGTTGAGATGGAACTTGACGGGCGCATGACGGCTGCCGACGCTTTTGAAGAAGTCCTTAAGCAGCATTCTCAACTTCAACGCTTCGGACGCTCGCTCCTCTTCGCCGTCAATCAAGAGTACGCGCCGAAAGAGAGAAAGATTATAGCGGGTGATGAG
>JBAWGU010000193.1:0-2461 GCA_049593215.1 Pyrinomonadaceae bacterium | reverse complement strand
GCGCTTAACTGCGACGGCTTATCCGTTGTCGGCTTAAACACGTTGGGCGGCTCGCTCCCAGTCAACTCCAACCACTCCGCCTCTTTGTGCGCAATTCCTCCTGTTCCTGAGAAATCTACGGTCTCTGCTTTCTCTATCAACAGCTTGTCGGCCCCCTCCCAACGTCCCGTGCGGCCTATCACAAGCCTTTGCAGATGTACCCCTTCCGCATCAAAATCAAAAACGAAAGGTTCTTTGAGAGCGCCGCTCCCTTCATCAAAATCGTAGGCATATAAACGCCCTCCCTGCGCGGACGCCAGCCATTGTCTGCCGCCCTTAGCGGTTGCGCGTGAGACTCCGTCCTTGATCTGCGTGCGCAAAGCATCCTGCAAGAGGTTGGCCTGTGGCATGAGCCTGTCCTGTATGAGCCAGAGCGCAAGTCCCATGCAGGAGGCAAAGAGCAGGCACGGCAGAATCAGCCTGTACACGCTTTGCCCGCTTGCCCACCAGGCAATGGCCTCGCTGCGTCTGGCCATCAAGGCATAAGTCACAAGGATGGCGATTAAGACAGTGGCAGGAAGAATCTGCACGCTCACCAGTGGGAGCAGGAAGAAGAGGTAGCGCGCCACCAGACGCGCGCTTGCGCCGTTGTTGATGATAAACCGCCACAGCTCGAACAGTGTGAAGATCAAAAAGACGGAGATCAACGCAAGATACGCAAAGGAGAAGCTTAAGCTGAGCGTGCGCAAGACATTGATGTCCAGCAGGCTAGGGAAATTTATCAGCCGGACCCTCCCTGCCCTGCTCTGTCGTCTGCTCGATAAATGGCTTGAGAACTTTGCTTTGAGGAAGGCCAGAGGCCGCCCCAGGCTCAAACTCAAGCTTGTATTGAGCGCCAACAGCCCCAGGGCGCAGAGTGTTGCGAGCGCCGTTGCCATCCAGGCTCCCACAAGTGGCGAGAGCTTTCCGCCGCGCGCCATCTGCTCGCCGAAAAGGAGCAGCAGGTAATAGGCGATCATGATCAGCAGAGAGAGCAAGGCCCCTAATCCTCTTCCGCCTTTTCTCACACGCAAGCCGAGCGCAGCCCCCAGTAGCGCAAAGACTAGCGTGGAGCAGGAAAGAGCCAGCCTCTTATGAAATAATGTTTCCATCTCGCGCGCTTCCACAGGGGTCGCTGTGCCCGGCCTGTTGTAGAGCGCCTTCCAGTCCAACTCTTCCGGCGATAGGTCTGTGCTTCTCAGACGGGCAAGCAGCGCGGAGCGTCCGGTCGGGAAAAGGATGCGTAGTTGTGAGAGCCGCTCTATCACGTAAGAGCGTTCACCCTGCGCGTCGCCGGGTAATCTGGCTGCCTCTGCATCGCTCAGCACTAACTCGGAAGTTTCGCCGGCCGAATCAATGCGCCCGTTGCGTGCCGTCACAAGCCTTGTAGAGCCGTCAGTCTCCTTTGAGAAGATAAAGACTCTGCCCCATTGCCCCTGTGCCTTGTCTCCGTCTCTCACGTAGACGACGTAGCGTGGAATCTCCGTGTAGAAGGACCTGGGATCGACAGGCGAATCCAGTTTGACGATAGCTGCGCGAAGCACGGCGCGACGCAGCCCGCGCGCAGCATGTGGCGAAGCCTCCAAATTAATATAAAAGGCGCCGAAGGTGCATAGAAGCCCCAGCAACAGCGCAGGCCAGAGCAGACGCCATGTGCCGACGCCTGCTGCGCTCATTGCCACAAGCTCGCTGTCGCTGCCCATGCGGCTGAAGCCTATCAGCGTCCCTGCCAGCACGGACATCGGGAGGGTAAAGACTAGAGCGTTTGGGATTAGGGCAACGGCTACATCTGAAACAAGGGAAAAAGGAATCTGTATGGAGAGCAGCAGCTCTGCAAAGCGGCTTGCCTGTTGCGCGAAGAGAATGGCTGTCAAAAGGATCAGCGCCAGTAGAAGATATGGCAGAACCGCCTTGACGATATACCTTGGTATGAGTTGACTGCCGCCCATAATTCCGAAAGAGTGTTGACCGCCTGATTTTCAAGCCTGACAAGAGGAGTTTAACTGAAAGCCATGCGCCCGCGTGGCTCACGTTCAAGTGCGCGCCCTATCAGCTTCTGTGTAATTTGTCCCATTTCGTCCCAGACTTTTTTCCGATCGTCCTTGATGGAGAGCGCAAACTCTTTTGGGGAGAGGCGCTGTATGCTTTGAAATTGTGTCTGCGTCTCTTTGAGCAGGAGAGAGCCTAAACCTTTGCTGCAAGCGAGGCATCTTGGCTTCAGCTCCGCATTGAGGAAGGTTCTTTCCTGTTCGATCAGAGTTATGTTGCACTCTGCGCAGCGTCTAAGGTCCGGTAAAAATCCTGAGAGCTTTAGCATCCAGACTTCGAAATATCGCACAAGGGCCGCGAGTTGATCGGGCGACTGCTCCAGAGCTTCCAGACATGCCCTGACCATTCTGAAGAGTTTTTCGTTTGGCTCGTGCGGCGGCGCAAACTCTATGGT
>JBAWGU010000192.1:0-2909 GCA_049593215.1 Pyrinomonadaceae bacterium | reverse complement strand
TCATTTATGAGATGGGCGGACCCGTCGAGTATGTCTATTTCCCTTTCAACTCCATGATCTCTCTCGTCACAGTGATGGAAAACGGCTCGACGGTTGAAGTCGGTCTCGTGGGCAGTGACGGCATGTCAGGCATCACGGCGCTGATGGGAGAAGAGACATCGCTTGAGCGCGCCATCGTGCAGATTCCAGACGGTGCGATGAGAACCCGGCTCTCCGTGATTAAAGAAGAGTTCAGGCGCGGCGGAGAGCTTCAAAACCTGCTGCTGCGCTATACACGCGCGTACCTCAAGCAGGTCGCACAGACGGCTGCCTGCAACGCCACCCACACTGTTGAAGAGAGACTTGCACGATGGCTCTTGATGTGCCATGAGCGCATTGGGTCTGACGAGTTGAAGCTGACGCAGGAGTTTATCTCTGAGATGCTCGGGACCAGACGCGCGACGGTGAGCTTAGCTGCCAGCGCGCTGCAAACAGAAGGCTTGATCCATTACCATCGAGGCCACATCAAGATTATTGACCGGCAGGCGTTAGAAGCTTTCTCGTGCGAATGTTTCAGGACCGTGAAAGAAGTGGTTGACGGCTTGATGGGCTAGACCTCAAAGCTTATTCGCAGCGTCCTCACACAGAAACCGGCGCACGCCTTAGTGAATCGTCAAACTGTCGGCCTTTGTAATCTGAATCAAGATCAATTCGCTCTCGCCACGTTCGCTCACATCACGAACGCGCGACAGCATCACTCTCATCGGCAGCAGCCGGTTCTCAAACTGAAAGACAAACACAAAAGTTTGTGTCCGTTCGCTACTCGTGCGGAAAGTGTCCAGACGCTCTCGTAAGGTTTTGAAGCTCTGGGCAACAGGGATTTCCGTGTAGAGGTTGCGCCCGATGATGTCCGGCAACGGCTCGACGGTTGAGCCGCCGTCCGTCTCAGGGCTGTAGTAGAGGACGGTTCCCGCCGTGTCGAGTTCAAACAAACCTGTAAGCGGCTCTCTCAGAGACATAAGTAAAAATCTCAAGCGCCGGGATGGGAGAAGGGAGCTTTAAGCTGTCGGGACGAATGCGCGTAGATGGTTGAACTTTGAATAGCAAGGGTGAAGCTACATGCGTAAACGCTTGAGCCTCACCCCTGCATCCCCCTGAGTGTTCGCTTCTTCTGCCGCATGACTGGCCGGACTCGCTCATGCCTTCGAGTCTCAGCGCCACCCTGAACCCGCGCCTGAACGGCTGCGACCGCAGCAGTCAGAAGAGACATTGAAGATACGAGTTGAGTCAATAATTGTCAGTACGAATGCGTACTGACGTTAATAATTACGGACAACTATGATTTCATCACTAAGCATTGTTCTTCAGCTAAAGGAAATAGTGCAATGCAGGACGAGCAAGGGGAGGGTGAAGGGTGAGCTTTTAATCAGGCTCACCCTTCAAAATATCAGGAGCAGTTGAGCAAGGGGAATGAGAGCATGAGAAGCGATGAAGCTCAGGACAAGCTCAGTTTTAAGAAGGTCTGTAGCTGGTGCGGAGCTATCCACAAAGCCAAATCTTCAAACGCTGCCGGATCAAATTCCAAGCTTCTCGCAGGCTTCATCGAAAGGGATTCCTTCCTGACGTTCTTTGGCCTCCAGCAGACGACGCTCCATATTCTCGCTTTTCAACAGGTAGGCAGTTTCTCTTTCTGATTCAATCTCACGCCAGAGATCAATCGGGATGATGACGCCGACGGGATTGCCATTCTCATCCGAAATATATTGTATGTCTGCCATAACTGTGACCTCTGAATTCAAAAATATCTTTGCTGAGAATGTATCAAAGTATTCGTCTCCACTCAACGAACCTGCAACGTGAGCAGCCCCACTCCTAATTCAAACGCAACTCCACAGCCTGCGGCAATCCTTCGACGGTGAGCTTGAGACCTTGCGGGCTTGAGACAGCTTCCTTCTTCGGCGTTTGAAAGAAGATGAGACCCTGACGACGCTCAGACGCGCCGAGCGGGGATTTCATGTCGAAGGCGTGCGCGCTCAACTCTTCTTCAAAACGCGCACGCGAATTTGGATTGTAGAAAGTGACAGCTTCCGCTTTGAGGATGCGCGCGACTACTTTCTTTGGCGTCACCTGTTTCCACTCCTTGCCAGCGTCGCCTTCGCGCAGATGAAAACGCACGTGGTCGAGCGCAAAACTCGCACCGCTCGCGTTCGCTATTTCCACGCGCACCGGCAAGAGTCCTATCAGGGGCAAGTTTGATTCAAACAGCTCCATGCTCTCTTCGTCCGTGAGGAGCGCGACGGCGCGCACCTTGATGGCATCTGCACTTCCGGAGTTTGCGGCTTCGGCCCGGACAGGAGATTGGACCACAGGTTTGACTTTGTAGAGCGAGCCGCCGCCGCAGCTTGCGATGAAAATTGAAGCGGCAAGCAGAGCGCAAACTTTTGGGCCGTTGCGTTTTGTCTTCATCATCGGCGCAAGAATCTCACACTTGTGCGCGCAGTTGTCAACAGAGTTGCGAGCTTGCTTGCCCGAACGCGGCGGGCGTGTTACCGTTTTCGCTTTCATCTGAAGGCGAGAAAAACCGATCTCGCGCACAAAAGAGTGTGGCAACATGATTAGACCGTTTCGCGGCACGCGCCCGCAGATTCACCCGACAGCCTTCGTCGAAGAGAGCGCGCAGATTATCGGCGACGTACACTTAGGCGAACAGTCGTCCGTCTGGTTCAACGCCGTCGTGCGCGGCGATGTCTTCCACATACGCATCGGCAATCGCACAAACATTCAGGACGGCACTGTCGTTCACGTCACGAACGGAACGCACGC
Source organism: Pyrinomonadaceae bacterium (assembly GCA_049593215.1). Lineage (GTDB taxonomy): Bacteria > Acidobacteriota > Blastocatellia > Pyrinomonadales > Pyrinomonadaceae > JBAWGU01. Next base: position 107 of record JBAWGU010000192.1, on the reverse strand, counting down.
AACAATTTTAGAAGACGAAGTGACTGTGGGCCACAACGCGACGCTGCACGGTTGCCACATCGAGCGCGGTTGTTTAATCGGCATGGGTTCAATCGTGATGGACGGCG